>NZ_BMJQ01000029.1 GCF_014643535.1 Aliidongia dinghuensis
GAGAGCTCCTGGCCGACGAAGCGCGAGAGCCCGGTCGTGGGCGCGGCCTCGATCGGCTCGACCGCGGCACTGCCGCCGGAGGCAATCGCCGCCGGGAAGCCGGTGGTGCGCACGGTGATGATCTTGATGGCGTCCTTCGACTGCACGGTCGCCAGCGCATTGCCGGCATAGATCGGCCGGACGAACGTGTCGGGCGAGACGACGGCCGAGATGTCCGAGAGCTGCGCCACGTCGAGGAGCGCCGCCACGCGCGGCATGAAGTTCTTGCCCGACGTGGTCGCCGGCGCCAGCACATGGCTGTAGCCGGGCGCGAGCTTGACGACGAGGGCGGCCAAGTCCTCGGCCAGGCGATGCTCGTAGATCGGTGCCTCGGCCAGCAGCACCTTCGCGACACCGGCGATCTGGGCGGCAGCGTCGGCCGCGGGCCTGGCGTTCGAGCCGGCGACCAGCACGTGGATCTCGCCGCCAATCTTGGCCGCGGCAGCAACCGTGTTGAGGGTCGCGGGCTTCAGTTCCGAGTTCGCGTGCTCGGCAATGACCAGAATTGCCATCAGATGACCCTCGCCTCGTTCTTCAGCTTGTCCACGAGCTCGGCGACCGAACCCACCTTCTTGCCGCCCTGGCGCTTCGGCGGCTCCTCGACCTTGAGCGTCGTGAGGCGCGGCGCCACGTCGACGCCGAGTGCCTCGGGCGTCAGCGCGTCGATCGGCTTCTTCTTCGCCTTCATGATGTTCGGCAGCGAGGCATAGCGCGGTTCATTGAGGCGCAGGTCGGTCGTGACCAGCGCCGGCAGCTTCAGGTCCACGGTCTCGAGGCCGCCGTCGACCTCGCGGGTGACCGCGACCGTGCCGTCCTTCAGATCGACCCTGGACGCGAACGTGCCCTGGGCCCAGCCGAGCAAGGCCGCCAGCATCTGGCCGGTCTGGTTGCTGTCGTCGTCGATCGCCTGCTTGCCGACGATGACCAAGGTCGGGCTCTCCTTGTCGACGATCGCCTTCAAGAGCTTCGCGACCGCCAGCGGCTGTAGCTCCGCATCACTCTGGACATGGATGCCGCGGTCGGCGCCCATGGCGAGCGCGGTGCGGATCGTCTCCTGCGCCTGGGCCGGGCCCATCGAGACCGCGACCACCTCGGTCGCTTGGCCCCCTTCCTTGAGGCGCACCGCCTCTTCGACGGCGATCTCGTCGAACGGATTCATCGAGAACTTGACGTTGGCGGTCTCGACCCCCGTCTGGTCCGCCTTCACCCGGACCTTGACGTTGAAGTCGACCACCCGCTTGACGGCGACGAGAACTTTCATCGGGCAAATCTCCTGGGTGAAGGCGGTTGCGATCTGGTCATTCGCGCCAGACGAGCTCGCGCGACAGGTCGATCAGGCTCGTGCGCCCCGCGAGCGCCAGGCTGCGTTCGGTCTCGGCGCGCAGGATGTCGAGATAGCGGCGGGCCCCATCGGCGCCGGCAATGGCGGCACCATAGAGCACCGGACGGCCGACGAGCACGGCCTTGGCACCGAGCGCCAGCGCCTTGACGACATCCGAACCGCGCCGGATGCCGCTGTCGACCATGACGGTGAGCCGGCCACCGACCGCATCCGCGATCTCGGGCAGGGCGTCGGCGGTGCCACGCGAGCTGTCGAGCACCCGGCCGCCGTGGTTCGAGACGACGATGCCGTCGAGCCCGAGCGCCGCCGCCCGCTCGGCGTCCTCCAGCCGCTGGATGCCTTTGAGCACGACCGGTCCCCGCCACCGCCGCCGCAGCTCGGCGATATCGTCCCAACCGAGATCCGCCGCCACATCGACCCGATCCGACGCCGGCGTACGCGTGACCTCCGTCCGGAACTCCGGCGGATAGTGCGCGAAGCTCGGCAGACCGTTCCGCAGCAGCATCTTGAGCAGTACGCCGGTGAGCCAGCGCGGATGGGTGAGCACGTCGAAACCGGCCCGGACGCTCGGCCGAAGCGGCAGGCCGAAGCCGTTGCGCTCGTTATATTCCCGGTTGGACGACACCGGACAGTCGACGGTCACCACCAGCACCCGAGCCCCCGAAGCCTGTGCGCGGTCGACAAGGCCATAGGAGAGCGCCCGGTCTTTCCAGACGTAGAGCTGAAACCAGATGTCGCCCCCGGCCTCCGCCACGATCCGTTCGATCGGCGTCACGGATTGGGTCGAGACGCAGAATGGAATGCCCATCTGCGCTGCGGCCCTCGCCACGGCGACCTCGCCGTCGAGCCAGACCAGCCCCGCCATCGCGGTCGGCGCGACAATGGCGGGCATCGCCAGAGCGCGGCCGAACAGCTCCGTGCGGATCGAGACCGTCGAGACGTCGACCAGCACCGACGGCAGCAGCTTGAGCGCATCCCAGGCAGCCCGATTCACATCGAGCGCCACCTCGTCCTCAGTGCCCCGATCGATATATTCGAACAGGCCGCGCGGGAGGCGGCGACGCGCGAAAGCTCGGAGGTCAGCATGGTTCAATGGCTTCCGATACAAATTCACCTCAGGGAACACGCGCCAGGCGCAGCCGCTTTGATTATTTTTGATACGACGTATCATTATTTTCGCCGACACCATAAGTCAATGCCGCAGCCCATTCTCGGGCAAAGCGCGGGGCGAAACTCATCCGCCCCTCAATTGCGATAATAATTTTCGCGACCTTATATCGAATTGCAAATCGCTGTATCGAATTATACGATGATGGAATCGACCGAGTGGAGGCCCCATGGAACGCGAGCATTATGACGTCATCATCATCGGCGGAGCGCTCTGGGGCGGCAGCACGGCGTTCCATCTGCTGACCCGCGAGCCTAACCTGCGGATCTGCGTGATCGAGAAGGACGCGAGCTATAAGCAGTCGTCGTCCAGCCTATCGGTCGCCGGCATCCGGGTGCTGTTCTCACAGCCGGAAAACGTTCTCATGTCCATGTATGGGCATGAGTTCTATGGAGATTTCGGCAGGCTGACACAGGTTGACGACACCATCGAGGCGCTGCATTTCGTTCATCAAGGCTACCTGTTCGCCGCCAACACCCCGGAGCAGGCGCGGGAGATGGAGGAGAACTACCGGTTCCAGCTCGGCATGGGCTGTGAGGTGCTGCTGCTCGACGCCAAGGGTGTGTCGGAGCGCTTTCCGTCGCTCCATACCGACGACATCCTCTGCGCTGCCCACAGCCCGAACGACGGCTGGATCGATCCCTATGGCGCCCTGATGGGCTTGCGGCGCAAGGCCAAGTCCCTGGGCGCCACCTATATCGAGGACGAGGTCGCTGCGATCGAGCGCCGGGGCGCACGCGTCGAGAGCGTCACGACGACGGGCGGCCGAACCCTGACTGCCGACTGGGTCGTCAACACTTGCGGCGCCTGGGCACCGTCGGTCTGCGCCATGGTCGGCATGAAGGTTCCGGTCGTGCCGCTGCCGCGCATGCAGTTCTATTTCGAGACCCAGGCCAAGCTCGAGCCATTGCCCCTGACCCGCGACGGCGTCGGGCTGGGCTTCCGCCCCGAAGGCGTCGGCTACACCAGCGGCATCACCAATCACGCGGCCGCCGGCGAATTCTGCTGGGACGTGCATTACGAGCATTTCGACAACGTGATCTGGCCGAAGCTCGCGACCCGCGTACCGGCGTTCGAAGCGCTCAAGGTGAAGAACGGCTGGGCCGGCCACTATGCCCAGAACATTTTCGACGGCAACATGATCATCGGCCCCTGGACCGGGGAGCTCGAGAACTTCCTGATCGCTACAGGCGATTCCGGCCATGGGCTGCAGCACGCGCCGGCGGTCGGGCGGGGCTTGGCTGAGCTGATCCTCGACGGGCGCTTCTCGGCCATCGATCTCACGGCCTTCACCTACAAGCGCGTCCAGGAGAACAAGCCCTACGCCGAGCGCGGCTTTCGGGCCTGAGCCTCAGGTCCGGGCGAGCGTCTCGGCGACGAGACGCAGCCCGCCTTCGAACAGGCGTCGGCTGGCGCTCGTCGTCTTGAACGCCGCATGCGCCGTCAGCGTGACGTTGGCAAGCCCACGGAGCGGATGCGACGACGGCAACGGCTCCTGGTCGAAGACATCGAGAGCCGCATGCCTGAGCCGGCCGGCCTCAAGCGCCTCGATCAAGGCCGCTTCGTCCACGAGTGCGCCGCGAGCGGTATTGACCAGGATCGCGCCGGGCCTCATCAGGCCAAGCCGGTCAGGTCCAAGGAAATGCCGCGTCTCTGGGGTCAGGGCCAGATGGAGCGACAGCACGTCGGCGTGGGTCAGCACGTCTTCCAGCGGCAGGAACCGGCACGGCAGCCCGGGCACCGGGCCCGACCGGTTCCAGGCGACGACGCCCATGCCGAAACCAGCCGCCATCTTCACCAGTTCCGACCCGACACCGCCGGTGCCGACGATGCCGAGCGTCAGGCTCGCGAGCTCGAGCCCCTCCATCGTGGTCCACGCGCCGGCCCTGAGTGCCCGGTCCATCGGCGCGACCTCGCGACAGGCCGCGAGCGCCAGCGCGAAAGCATGCTCGGCAATGGACCGGTCGCCATAGTGGCGCACGGTCAGCACCTCGATGCCGCATCGCTCGGCGGCGGCGAGATCGATATAGTCGGAGGCCCCGGTGCCGAGGAACACGATGGCCTTGAGACCCGGGCAAGCCTCGAGCACGGGTGCGGCGATCTTCGCGCGGCTGACGAGTGCGATCGCGACCGAGCGCAGCCGCCGGATGAGCTCGTCACCGTCCGGGTCGCCCTCGTAAATCACGAGCTCCGGCACGATGGCGTCGAGCCCCGACGCCAGTAGCCGGGCGTTCGTCGAGTGGCAGTCGATATAGCCCGCGACCGGTGCCGGACGTGCTCCGGTCAACTTTTGTAGCTCGCGTCTTTGCGATCCATGAGGCGGAGCAGCGCCGGCCATTCCATCGTGCCGCGAGGCCGATCGTACCGCTGGTATTGCTCCGCCGTATGCTCCGCGATTTCGGGGGCGACGCAGAGAATCTCGCCGCCAGTCGCCATAGTCTTGAGCTGCAGCTGGCAGGCCTGATCGAGGTAGTACATCAGATAGAACGCTTCGGCGATCGTGCGGCCGGTCGTCAGCAGACCGTGATTGCGCAGGATCAGCGCGCGGTGCGGGCCGAGATCGGCCACCAGCCGCTCGCGCTCGGCGAGGTCGAGCGCAATGCCTTCATAGTCGTGATAGGCCAGCCGATTGTAGAATTCGAGCGAAACCTGGTTCAGAGGCAGCAGCCCCTCGCGTAGCGTCGATACGGCAACACCGGCGTGGGTATGGGTATGGCAGACGCAAACGGCATCCTCGCGCACCCGATGGATCGCGCCGTGAATGACGAAGCCCGCCTCGTTGACGGCGTATTCGGTCGGCTCGACGATCTTGCCCTCGAGGTCGATCTTGACCAGGCTCGACGCCGTAACCTCGGAGAAATGCAGGCCATAGGGGTTGATGAAGAAATGGTCGTGTCGGCCGGGCACGCGTGCTGAGACGTGGGTGTAGACGAGATCGTCCATGCCGAAATGCGCGATGAGCCGATAGCAGGCGGCCAGATGCACGCGCGTCTCCCATTCATCGAGCTCAGGCAGCTTGTCGGGCGCGCGAAAGGCAGGCTGGTTCATCAACACTCTCCCCAATCGGGATAAAGACGATTTTCAGTCCTGGCCCACACGCATACGCGCCTCGAGATAGGCGCCGTAACGCGTGAGCGAGTAAGAAACCGCGAAATAGATCAGCGCCACGAAGACGTAAACTTCGATGTAGTAGTCCGACCACTTGCCCGTCTGGATCGCGACCTTGGCCGAGGCCATCAATTCAAACAAGCCGACGATGACCAGCACCGACGTATCCTTGAAGGTCGAGACCAGTTGGTTGATCGTCGCGGGCAGCGCCTTGCGGAACGCTTGCGGCAGAATGACCAGCCACCAGCCCTGCGACGGTGTCAGGCCGAGCGCGCGGGCTGCCTCGCCCTGGCCGAGGCCCACGCTTTGAATGCCGGCCTGCAGGATCGTTGACTGATAGGCGGCGAAGAACAGAGCGAAGCCCAGGATGACGCGATAGACGTTATCGGTATTGAGCCAGCCAGGCAGCACGAAGGGCGCGAAGATCGCGGCACCGAACACGACGGCCAACAGCGGAATCGAACGGATGAAATCGACGACGACACCGGCGAGGAAGCGGAGCACGCGGTCATCCGAGCATCGCATGATCGCGAGGAGAACCGACAGCGGCATGCCGATGATGATCGTCGCGGTGTAGATAAAGAGGGTCAGCGACAGTCCGCCCCATCGCTCGGTCGTGACTTCGCTGAGGCCGAAGACGCCACCCTGCATTAGAACGATGAAGACGGTAAACCCTGAGATCCAGATGCCGATCAGCCATTTGGCCCGCCAAAGCCGTGGCACGCAGCTCGCGGCCACCATGGCCACGACGACCAGGCAGGCCACGAGCGAGCGCCATTGCTCCTCGTAGGGATAGAGACCGAACAAGATGAGGCGATAGCGGGCACCGATGACCGCCCAGCACGCGCCGCTCGCTCCACCGCACGGGTCGGCGCCGGCATCGCTCCAGGCACTATCCCAGAACGCCCATTTCCCGAACAGCACGAGAAGCCACAGGAGAAACGCGGCTGCCAGGATGCTGATGCCGACGTTGAGCCAACTCGACAGGAAGCCAAGGCCGGCAGGACCGCGCTGCATCGGGGGCCTGTCACGAAGCGAAATCGACAGCGGACCGATCATGCGCGCCCGCCTGCCGGCTGCCGGCCGATGCTGCGGGCGCCTTTGAGGGCAACGCGCGCATTGAACCAGTTGATCATGAGGCTCAGGCAATAGTTCACAACGAGATAGAGCCCGACCATCACACCCAGCATCTCGAACGTATGGCCGTTCATGTTGATGCTGTTGGACGTGATGGCGAAGAGGTCCGAATAGCCGATCGCGGCGCCGAGCGAGGTGTTCTTCACGGTGATGAGATACTGGTTGCCAAGCGGCAGCACGATTGCCCGAAGCCCGAGCGGAATCCTGATCTTCCAGTCGATCATCCATTCGTGCAGGCCGAGCGCCCGCCCTGCCTCCACCGGCCCGCGGCCGATAGATTGAATGCCGCCGCGCACGATTTCAGCGACATAAGCCGTGCCGAGCACGCTCAAGCCGATAAGGACCGCGGCGAACTCGGCCGGAACGCGCAAGCCGTTCTCGAAGCTGAAGCCATGCAGATGGGGCAGTTGGATCGTAACGGGCGCCCCGAACCAAAGGGTCAGGGCCACGATCGCCCCGGCTGCGGCAGCCAGCACGGTCCCGCGCCCCCGCCCCAAACGCCGGCCAAGAGGCGAAGCGGCGATGAGCATCGCCATCAGTATCAGGCCCACCGCAAGGCAGAGATTGCCGTTGGTCGCCTCGAGGCCGGGCAGATAGATTCCGCGATTCGAGATGAATGCACCTCCCGGCAGCGGGACGGCTCGCCGCTCCTGCGGCAAGTGCAGGATGATCTGGTACCAGAAGACGATCTGCAGAATGGACGGCACGTTGCGGAAGATGTCGGTGTAGAGCCGGCAGCCGAACGAGATCACGAAGTTGCGAGACAGCCGGCCCAGCCCGACGAGGAAGCCCAGGATCGTGGTCACCACGATGCAGACGAGTGCCAGCACCAGCGTGTTGAGCAGGCCCAGCAGGATCGTCCACCAATAAGGATCGCTCGCAGCGTGGGCGAGCGGTGCCGCCGAGATATCCCAGCCGGTCGGTTGGCCGAGGAATGCCCAGCCATAGACCATGCCCTGCTTCTGCAGGCTGTCCGCGACCTGGACAGCGGTACCGATTACGAGCGCCAGGAACAGCCCGACAGCCGTTGCCTGGAGAATGAACCGTCGGACATTGGTGTTGGAAAGAGAGACGACCATTCACCCGCTTCCACTCGTTCGATACGCCTGGGTACGCTCGAGGCAATTTCGGTCCGGACCGCCTAGTCGAACAGCGGCGCGTAGAGCAGCCCCCCTTTGTTCCACAGCCGGTTCAAGCCGCGTGGCAGTTGATAGGGCGACTTCGCGCCGAGGCTGCGTTCGTAGATTTCGCCGTAGTTTCCGACGCTCTTGATGACGTCCACCGCCCAGGTCTCGCGCAACCCGAAGCGCGAGCCGATGCCGGGAAGGATCCCGAGCAGGTGGCCGATGCGCGGATCCGTGCTCTTGCGCATCTCGTCGACGTTGCTGCTGGTGACCCCTAGGTCCTCGGCCTCGATCAGCGCGGCCGTCACCCAGGTCACCAGGATTTTGAACTTCTCGTCGCCCTGCCGCACCATCCCGGAAATGAGCTCGTTGGTTAGCAGGTCTGGCAGCAGCACAGTCGACTCAGGGTCCTTCAACCCCTTCGCGCGGAAGGTCGCGAGCCCCGGTCCCCAGCCAGCGAGCACGTCGCAGCGGCCGGCGGCAAAATCCTCACGCGCCTTGTCGGTCGTCTCGGCGCCGAGCACCTTGTAGGTGACGTTTTTCGAGCGCAGGTAGTCGAGCGCCACACGCTCCCCCGTCGTGCCCGATTGCGTACAGATCGTGGCCCCGTTCAGTTGGGACGCGTCGGTGACGCCAAGATCCTTCTTAACGATGAACTGCGTGCCCGCGAAGAGATACGGCAGCGTGAAATCGAAGCCGAGCTCCGTATTCCGCTGCAGCGTCCAGGTACTCACCATGAAGGCGATATCGATATCGCCTGACTGCAAGGCGGGCGTACGCTGCGGCCAGCTCAGCGGCACGAAGGCAGCCTTGTCGGCCGAGCCGAAAATCGCGACGGCAAGGGCGCGGCACATGTCGGCATCCATGCCATGCCAGTTGCCCTTGTCGTCGGCTTCGAAAAATCCGAGGTAGCCGCCCGAAGGATAGCCGCACAGCAGTTTGCCGCGCTGCTGGATCTTCGCGATGGTGGGGCTCTGGCTCTGCGCATGGGCAGCACCCGCGCAGGTCAGCATGATGATGAAGGCGCACAGATTCTTGAGAAACTTGCCCATATCCCTCACCTCTTTCGAATTTGCGCCCCTCAGCCGTCAAGCCGAACGATCATCGGAACGATCGCAGCAATGTAAGATACGATGGATCAAATTACAATACGATGATGAACGCGCCCGAGAAGCATCGCGTGCCGCGGCAAATCCGCGCAAATCCTAGAGTATTAAGGCATGGGATTGCTCGAAGCATGACGCGACCGCGCTTGCGGCCGGCATTGGCGAGCCCGGATGAGCGCACATAACATCTCACCGTATCTATATGCGATACGGCCTGTGCGCCGTAGATGCGAACCAGCTCCATTTGGCACGGGAAAGCCACGCTAATAGGCGGCCGCGATGCCGAGCCTCGGCCTTTCGCCCTACGGCGCGTCGCTCGCTGTCGCCGGGTAGCTTCCACCCAGTACGCGCGTCGCCTGCTCGGCAATGGAGATGGCGACGGCGCCGACCCGGTCGAAATCGGACTGCGGCAGGGTAACTGAATCGCTGGTCAGCACGACCGAGCCGACCGGCAGCGCCCCTTGGCCCCAGACGGGTGCCGCGATGCTGCTGATCCGAGCGGCAGCTCCACGTTGCGAGCAGGCGAAGAGCCGCTGGCGGGTCAGCCTCAGCTCGTCGCGCAGTTCCACCGCCGAAGCTCCATCGCCCGCTCCGTTCACCAGGTCGGCCAGCACGCCCTCGATCTGCGCCTCGTCGAAGAAGGCCAGGATCGCCCGCCCGCTCGCGGCGGCATGCATCGGAATGCGCTGCCCCGGGTCCGACGAGTTCGGTCGCCCCTTCTCGCCGTCGATCTTGTCGAGATAGATGATGTCCGGATAGTCGGCCCAGGCGAAATAGGTCGTGAGTTCCGAGCTTTTCGCGGCATAGCGCAGAATCGGATGAATGAGCCGCCTCACTTCGTTCTGCGCAATGACCCGCGAGCCGAGCTCCCAGATCCGGAGCGTCGGCTTGTAGCGGCTCGTATCCGCCGTCTTCTCGATATAGCCCTCCTCGAGCAGCGTCTGGAAAATGCGCTGCACGGCGCTCTTGTTGAGCTTGATCTCGCGCGACAGCTCCGAAATGCCGCGCGGCGTATCGGAAAGCGCCAGCGACTCCAGGATTCGAAGACTCTTGCGAAGGGTTGTGCTCATAGATGCCTGCTACTGGAGCGGTGAAACGATGCGGAAACCGCCGAGACGGGCAAGTCACTCGACCGCCCGTCGTCAACCGTCCCGTATTGATATACGATACACACACGCCTGCACGCGACATAAATGGCAGCCGGCGCGCGATCGGCCTACCGTCCCGGCAGCGTGTCTACCGGCACGACGTAATTGAGCGTGAGCCGGCCGCCGTCGACGTAAAGCGTCTGGCCCGTCACGTACGACGCATCGCTGCTTGCCAGAAACGAGACGACGGAACCGATTTCGTCGACCTCGCCGCAGCGCCCCATCGGCGTGCGCGACAGGATCATCCGGTAGGAATCCTCGTTCGACAACACGCCGCCCCGGGTCAAGTCGGTCAGGATGGTGCCGGGCGCCACGGCATTGACCCGGACGCCCTTCGTCGCGAGCGACAGGGCGAAGATTTTGGTCAACTGGTTGATCGCGGCTTTGGAGACGCCGTACGGCACGCGCGTCGGGATCGCGAGCTCGGCCTGCATCGATGACATGTTGACGATGGCGCCACCGCCCTTGGCGACCATGAGTCGCCCGGCTTCCTGGCAGCCGAACAACGTGCCCTTCAAATTCACCGCCATGACCCGGTCGAACTCTTCCTCCGTAAGATCGAGCGGGTCGGCGGCGACCGTCGTCGCGGCATTGTTGACCATGATATCGACCGTGCCGAACCGTTCCACGGCCTTGGCGATCAACGCCTTGACCTCGGCCTGGGAAGCAACGTCGCAAGCGACGCCGATTGCCGTCGCCGCATCCGGGTCGAGTTGCCGCGCGGCCTCCGCGACCTTGGCCCCGTTGATATCGGCCAGAACGACCCGCGCACCCTCGTCGTGCAGGCGCTGAGCGCAACCCAATCCGATACCCTGAGCCGCACCGGTGACGACGGCGACCTTGTCCTTGTGACGCATCCTGCTGCTCCGCTCGGTTGATCGTCTCACATTTCGACACGAAATATCTCACTCGTGTCGATATAAGACCATATCGAAAGCGCATCGCGGCCCTCGGAATCGACAGTGCCTGGCCGTGAACTCAGGCCGAACCTATTAAAAATCCGCAGAATTTCGGGAAGAACGCCATCGATCAGCCCCCACCTCCATCTCGCTTGACACGACCTGTCACCTCAATAAATAATACGTCGTATTGAATATCGAACCGACAACGAGCGCACAAAGCTTCGCCGCAGCGCCGAGATCCGCAAAAAGGGAGTTCCCATGACATCCGACATGCCATCGCTGCCGACCGGCGCCTGGGAACTGCCGGAGGAGCTTTCGCTTCTGCAGGAGACGGTCGCCCGGTTCATGCGGGCGGAGGTGAAGCCGATCGAGGACCGACAACCGCACGATTGCTACGAACTGCCGGCCGAAGATCTCGCCGTCCTGCAGTCGAAAGCCAAAGAACTGGGCCTCTGGTGCCTGGCCTCGCCGCAGGCCTATGGCGGCGGCGGCGCAGGGCTGCTGGCGCAGGTGATTGTCGCCGAGGAGGCGGCCAAGTGCCGGATGGGCGCCTATGTCCCAGCCTGCGGCGCCTTCGGCATCGACCCGCCGAGCGTCATCTGGCTCGGCAATGCCGACCAGATCAGTCGCTACGGCGTCGCCGGCATCGAGAAAGGCAAGAAATGCTTCGTCGCCATCTCCGAGGCGAGCGGCGGTGCCGACCCGGCACGCTCAATCCGGACACGGGCCCAGCGTATCGGTGACCGATACGTCATCAACGGCACGAAGATGTGGATCACTGCCGCCGGTAAGGCCGACTGGGGTCTGGTGTTCGCCCGCACCGGCGAGGCGAACGACCGCGGCGGCATCAGCTGCTTCATCGTCGATCGTGACACGCCGGGCATCAGCGTGCGCGAGATCCCGGTCATCCGCTCTTATGCCCCGTTCGAGGTGCATTTCGAGGAGGTCGAGGTCCCGGCCGAAAACCGGCTGGGCGGGGAGGGCGAGGGCTTCGCGGTCTGCCAGAAGTGGCTGGTCCACGCCCGGGTGCCCTATGCCGCAGGCGTCATCGGCGTCGCCCAGGAGGCACTCAGGCTCGCGATCGACTGGGTGAAGCAGCGCCAGGTGTTCAAATCGACGCTGTCGGAGAAGCAGGCGATCCAATGGATGATCGCCGATTCCGAGATGGAGCTCAGGGCCGCCCGGCTCCTGACCTACCAGGCGGCCTGGCGGGCGGATCTCGGCCACGACATCAAGCTCGAAGCCTCGATCGCCAAGGTGACCGCGACCGAGACAGCCGGGCGCGTCATTGACCGCTGCGTCCAGATGTTCGGGGCGCTCGGCGTCGCCAAGGAACTGCCGATCGAGCGCTGGTACCGGGAGCTGCGCATCAAGCGCATCGGCGAAGGCCCGTCCGAGGTCCAGCGCATGGTCGTCGCCCGCCATCTCCTCGGCAGCCGGTAAGGCAATCGCCATGGCCATCGATTTCACGCTCGAGGACGGCATCGCCGTCATCACCATCAACCGCCCGGAAAGGCGCAACGCGCTCGATGCCGAGCACTACGCCGCACTTTCCGAGGCCTGGCAGCGCGTCCGGGACGATGACGCGATCCGGGTGGCCGTCATCACCGGCGCCGGCGACAAGTCCTTCTGCGCCGGCGCCGACATCAAGTCATTCGTCGGCCGGGACGTCGAGCTCGCCGAATTGTGGCTGACTCAGAAGGGCCAATTGCTCAATCGCGGCCTCGAAATCTGGAAGCCAGTCATCGCCGCGGTCAACGGCGCTTGCGTCGGCGGCGGCATGACCCTGCTGCTGGCGACCGACATCCGCGTTGCGGTCGAGGGCGCTGTCTTCTCGGTCGCCGAGGTCAAGCGCGGCATCATCGCTGCCAACGGCGGCACGCAGCGCATCATGCAGCAGCTACCCTACGCGATCGCGATGGAGATGTTGCTGACCGGCGAAAGCATCGATGCCGAGACGGCGCTGCGCTGGGGCCTTGTCAACAAGCTCGTGCCAGCCGCGGACCTGCTGAGTGCTGCGCTCGACTATGCCCGCCGGATTGCGGCCAACGCGCCACTGGCGCTCCAGGCCGCCAAGGAACTGGCGATCCGCTCGCGCGACATGGATCTGCCAACCGGTCTTCGGATGGAGCAGCTCGTCAACCGCATCCTGCACCATTCCGAAGACACCGCCATTGCGAAGGCCGCTTTCGCCGAAAAGCGCCAGCCGCAGTTCAAGGGACGGTGACCCGCGATGTCCGACCCAGCCGCTCTCCCGCCCAACGCCCCGCCGCTCGCCGGCATCCGCGTGCTTGACCTGACGCAAATCTACAACGGCCCCTATGCGACCTTTCTGATGGCGATGGCCGGAGCCGAGGTCATCAAGGTCGAGCCGCCGGGCGGTGAATTCCTGCGCCGGCGCGATGCGAGGAGCGGCGCCGGCGTGCCGTTCGCTATGCTGAACGCCAACAAACGCTCGATCTCGCTCAACCTCAAGGCCCCGCGCGGCCGCGAAATGCTGCTGGAGCTGGTGCGCCAGGCCGACGTGCTGGCCGAAAACTACGCGCCCGGCGTCATGGACCGCCTGGGACTCGGCTACGACACCGTCCGCGCCGTCAACCCGCGCATCGTGTATGCCTCGGGCAGCGGCTATGGCAGCCATGGTCCCTATCGCGACTATCCCGCCATGGACCTGACCGTCCAGGCCATGTCCGGCGTGATGAGCATCACGGGCTTCCCTGAGAATCCGCCGGTCAAGTCCGGCGCCGCCCTCTGTGACTTCTTCGGCGGCGTCCATCTCTATGGCGCCATCACCACGGCGCTCCTGCGGCGCGAACGGACCGGCCTCGGCAGCCGGATCGAGGTCGCGATGCTGGAGGCAGTCTATCCCTCACTCGCGTCCAGCATCGGCATGACCTACGGCGAGCGAGATGACATTCCGCTGCGCACCGGCAACCGGCACGGCGGCCTCTCGCTCTGCCCGTACAACGTCTATCCGGCCAGCGACGGCTTCGTCGCGATCATCTGCAACAACGATAAGCATTGGCTGAACCTGGTCGACGCCATGGCGCGCCCCGACTTGAAGGACGACCCGCGCACCGTAACCATGCGCGACCGGGTTCACCATATGGCGGCGATCGACGCGATCATTGCCGACTGGACTTCGTCCCTGTCGCGTACCGAGCTGTTCGACCGGCTCGTCGCCTTCCGCGTGCCTTCCGCCCCGGTGCGCGACCTGCCCGAGGTCCTCGCCGATCCGCACATGCACGAACGCGGCATGCTGCTCGAGGTCGACCACCCGCAATACGGCCGGATCACCGTCTGCCGCAGCCCGATCAACTATAGCGATGGGCCGCAACCCGACTATCAGGTCAGCCCCGCCTATGGCGCCGACAACGACGCCGTCTATGGCCGACTGCTCGGCATACCCGCGGACAGCCTGACCGCGCTCGGCGAGGAGGGGGTGATCTGATGCGTGGTCGAACCGTCATCGCGGGCGTTGGCCACACTGCCTATGGCAAGCATCCCGATCGCGATCGCGTGTCGCTGATCGTCGAGGCCTGCCGCAACGCGCTGGCGGACGCCGGCGTCGCCAAGGACATGGTCGATGGTGTGCTGGTCAAGATGGCCAATGCTGAGCCTTCCATCCTCTACGGTCAGAAGGTCGCCGAGGCGCTTGGAATGAAGCCCAAGATCGGTTGCGCGCTCGACCAGGGCGGCGCGGCGAACATCGCCCTCATCAGCTACGCAGCACTCGCGATCGAAGCCGGCATGCTCGACATCGCCATCGTCTGCTACGGCGACACGCCGCGCACCGGCAGCCGCAAGGTCTATGCCCGGCCGCGCGGCGACGATGCCGTCTACGGCTGGTACTCGACCGCGGCCGGCTACGCGCTGCTGCATCAGCGCTACAAGCAGCAATACGCGCTCGGTGACGAGGGCTTCGGCGCCGTGGCCGTCACCTGCCGCAGCCATGGCGCGCGCAATCCCCACGCCCACCTGCAGAAGCCGATCACGCTCGACGAGTACATGGCCTCGCCCTTCGTCGTCGAGCCGCTGCGGCGCGACGATTGCTGTCTGCTGTCGGACGGTGCTGCAGCCGTCATCGTCATGTCGGCCCGCCGCGCCAGGGAACTGGGCATCGCTCAGGCCGTGCCGGTACTAGGCTTCGGGCAGGCGCAAGAATCCTGGGAAGTCCATCTGCGCGAGGACCTGACCCGCACCGTCGCTGGTGCCTCGGCCGAGATGGCGCTGCGCATGGCCGGCCTCGAGCACCGCGACATCGCGGTTGCCCAGCTCTACGACTGCTTTACCGTAACGCCGCTCATCACGCTCGAGGACTACGGCTTCTGCAAGCGCGGCCAGGCGGCACGGTTCGCGGCCGAAGGCGGTATCGGCCTCGACGGCGGCCTGCCGCTCAACACGAGCGGCGGCCTGCTCTCGGAAACCGGCACGCCAGGCCTGCAGCTCGTGATCGAGGGAGTCCGACAGATGCGCGGCGACGCGAACCTGCCGGTGGGCGGCTCCGGCGCCTGCATCGTCAGCAACCAGGGCGGCACGATGCACACCCATTCCACTCTCATCCTCGGGCGGGCGGCATGAGCTTCCCCGAGCCCGACATCACCCCGCTGAACGAGCCCTACTGGAGCGGCCTTAAGGACGGTCGCCTCATGTTCCAGCATTGCGAGGGCTGCGGTCATAACTGGCTGCCGGCACGGGAGGCCTGTCCTTCCTGTCTCGCGCCCCGGCCGACCTGGCAGGCATCGGCCGGCTGGGCGACGGTTGTCAGCTGGGTCGTCTATCACACGGCCTACAGCGACGCCTTCAAGGACCGTGTGCCGTACGACGTCACCTGCGTGGCGCTCGACGAGGGGCCGCGCCTCCTGACCAACGTGATCGGCAGCGAGGCAGGCCGGAAGCTCTGCATCGGCAGCCGGGTGACGCTTGCCATCCAATACGAGGGTGAGACCGCCCTCGCCCGCTTCAGGCTCGCGGAGCCGGCGTGAAGCGGATCCACGACAGAGCGCGCCGCGGGCGCAGCCAAGACGGAAGGGAATGTGCATGAGCGCGCCGGAATTCATCGTCCTGAACGGGAGCATCATCCCCTACGAAGAGGCGACGACCCACGTCATGTCGCCGGCGGTCAAATACGGCCTCTCGGTCTTCGAAGGACTCCGGGCCTATTGGAGCGATGAAAGGGAAGACCTCTTCGTGTTCCGGCTGCAGGATCATACCGACCGGCTGCTGCAGTCGATGAAGCTGCTGCGCTTCGCCCATGATTTCGACGGCGCGGAGATCAACCGCGTGACCATCGAGCTGCTCCGCCGCAACCGGGTGAAGGCGGCGGCCCATATCCGGACCACGGCCTATCTCGATGGCAAGGGCGAGCAGCAGGTCAAGGGGCCCGTGAGCTACTCCATCTCGGCGATCGAGAAGCCGCGCGCCGCCCGGACCGACAAGGGCATCCGCTGCCAGGTCAGCTCCTGGATGCGCATGGCCGACAATGTCATGCCGCCGCGTATCAAGTGCGGCGGCAACTACGTCAACGGCCGCCTAGCCCGCTACCAGGCGATCCAGGACGGCTATGACGAAGCCATCATCCTCAATACCCTCGGCAAGGTCGCCGAGGGGCCTGGTACTTGCATCTTCCTGGTCCGTCGCGGCGAGCTGATCACACCGGACCTGGCGAGCGGTATCCTGGAGAGCATCACCCGTGACACGGCCCTGAGGCTCGCCCGCGCGCGCGGCATCGCGGTCGCCGAGCGCATGGTCGATCGCACCGAGCTCTATGCTGCAGACGAGGTGTTCATGGTGGGCTCAGCCGCCGAGTTGGTGCCAGTCGTCGACATCGACGGGATCACGATTGGCTCGGGCAGTCCGGGCCCCGTCACCAAGTTGCTGCAGGAAGCCTATTTCGCGGCCGTGACTGGCGCCATCGACGTGCCAGCCGATTGGCTCACCCCGGTGTACAAGAGCGAGCGATGACCGGGATCGCCGAGCGGATCGAAGCTCTCGAGGGGCAGGCCGCCATAATGGTCGCCGAGCTGGCCGCGATCACAGCAGACCTGCTGGCAGCGACCGGCATGCCGGCGAAGGCGGCGGCGGCGGCGGCCGATATCCTCGCCGAATGCCAGCATCGCGGCATCGATAGCCATGGCGTGGCCCATCTGCCGGTCTATGTCCGGCGACTGCTCGCCGGCGGAATCGACGCCGGAGCAGTACCAGCCGTCGTCGCCTCCGGCCCCGCCGTAACGGTGCTGGACGGACGGAACGCGCTCGGCGTGCTGGTCGGCCTCGCGGCAACCGATGAGGCCTGCCGCAGGGCACGCGAGTACGGTGTGGGCGCCTGCGCCGTGCGCAACAGCAACCATTTCGGCGCGGCGGCCCCTCTGGTTGACCGGGCGGCGCGCCAGGGCCTTGTCATGCTCGCCTGCTCGAACGCGGCCCCGACGATGGCGCCCTGGGGCGGACGCGAGGCGATGCTCGGCACGAACCCGCTGTCGGCCGCCTTCCCGCGCGCAGGCGCGGAACCGGTCGTCATTGACATGGCAACAAGTGCTGCATCACGCAGCAAGCTGCGACAGGCGGCCTTGAAGAAGCAGCCAATACCACTGGATTGGGCGCTCGATAAGACGGGCGTTCCGACCAGCGATGGTGAAGCAGCCCTGGCCGGCACCATGCAACCACTGGGCGGCGCCAAAGGCTATGCCCTGACGCTGATGGTCGAATTGCTCAGTACCACGCTCTCGGCGGGGAAATCAGGGTTCGAAGTCGCCAATCCGTATGATTCCCCGGCCACGCCTGCCGGGACGAGCCATTTCTTCGTCGCCTTTGACCCACGCTTCTTCTCGGGCCTCGAGGTGGCGGAAGAGACGGTCGCCCGGCTGGGCGAGCGCATCGAGAGAAGCGAGCCCGCTGCTGCCGGCGATCCCCCACGGCTGCCGGGCACCCGCGCCGCAGCCACGGCCGTCTGCCGCGGGCGCGACGGCATCCCGCTCACCCCAGACCTGACGAACCACCTGCGCCAGGCGGCCCGGCTACTGGGCAAGGCCCCGCGCAACAACTAATTCAAGGAGGCATTCTTGGCTTACCAGATCGCCGTAGACGTCGGGGGAACCTTCACCGACGGTGTCTTGCTCAACGATGCGACGGACACGATCTGGGTCGCCAAGTCTCTGACCACGCCAGCGGATCCAGGTGACGGCATCGCCCGCGTCGTCGAGATGCTACTCGATCAGTTGCCGGCCGGGCCGACGGGTGCGGCCAGCACCGTCGACCGGGTCGTCCACGGCACGACGCTCATCACCAACACGCTGCTCGAGCGCAAGGGTGCCAGGACCGCGCTGGTCGTGACGCATGGCGCCGAGGACGTGTTGGATATCCGCCGCGAGATGCGGTACGACACCTATGATTTGGCCGCCACCTTCCCCGAGCCGCTGGTGCCGCCCGAGGCCCGCTTTCCCGTGGCGGAGCGCATCGGGCCCGCGGGCGAGATCCGCCGGCCCTTGAGCGAGGCCGAGCTCGGCCAATTGGCTGATCGGCTGGCGCAGGAAGATGTCTCGGCGGTCGCGATCTGCTTCCTGCACGCCTGCGTCAACGACCAGCACGAACGCGCCGCCGCCGAGGTGCTGCGCCGCGTCTCACCGGGCCGCAGCTATTCGCTCTCCTCCGAGGTCGCGAGCGAGGTCGGCGAGTACGAGCGCATGTCGACCGTCGTCGCCAACGCCTATGTCCAGCCGGTCGTCGAGCACTACATGCGCGTCCTCAGCCGGCGCTTGGCCGGCCTCGATATCGCCGGGCGGCTCGACATCATGGTGTCGCACGGCGGCTTCACCGAGGCGGAGATCGCCGCCCGCTTCCCGATCCGGCTGCTCGAATCAGGGCCGGCGGGCGGCGTGCTGAGCGCCATCAATTGCGGCCAGGCCGAAGGCATCGACCGCGTCCTTGCCTTCGACATGGGCGGCACCACGGCCAAATCCTGCGTCTCGATCGGCGGCACGCCGGCAATCACCCATGTCTTCGAGTTCGCGCGGGTGCGCCGGTTCAAGCGCGGCAGCGGGTTGCCCGCCGTGTCGCCCAGCATCGACCTTATCGAGATCGGTGCCGGTGGCGGCAGCATCGCCCGCCGCAGCGCGCTTGGCTTGCTGCAGGTCGGCCCCGACAGCTCCGGCTCGGAACCCGGGCCCGCCTGTTATGACCTGGGCGGAACCCAACCGACGGTGACCGACGCCGACCTGGTGCTGGGCTATCTCGACGCCGACAATTTCCTCGGCGGCACGATGAAACTTAGCAACTCCAAGGCACTGGACGCGTTGGCCGCGCTCGGCGCCGAGTTAGGTCTCACTGCCGAGGAGACCGCCTGGGGCATCCATGACATCGTCAATGAGAACATGGCGGCGGCGGCGCGCACCCATATCGCCGAGCATGGCCACGATGCGCGCAGCTTCACCTTCGTCTCGACCGGTGGTGCCGGTCCGGTCCATGCCGTCGACGTGGCGCGCCGGCTGCGCATTCCGCGCGTCCTCTGCCCGATCGCCTCGGGAGTCGGTTCCTGTCTGGGCTTCCTCGCCGCGCCCGCGCGCTCGGACCGCTCCTGGTCGCGGCTCGAACCAGTCCACGGCTTCGACCAACAGGATCTCGATCGGCGGATCACCGCAGCGCGCGGCGCCATCGCGACCGACCTCGCCCGCGCCCAGGTTGCCCCGGACGAGATCCTGTGGCGGACGGCAGCCGAGATGCGCTACCTAGGCCAGGGTGCCAGCATCGAGGTCGATTTCGCCGCCGCGGCCGGCACGGACCTTTCGACCGAGCGGCTGCTTGCGAGCTTCGAGGCGGAATACAGGCGCCTCTACGGCCGGACGGTGCCAGACGGCGTGCCGGAGATCGTCACCTGGCGCATCGCTGGACAGTCGCCGCGCCAGCAGCGGCACTATGCGTTCGCCACCGATGCGTCGACCGAGCTTTCCCGGGAACCCGCAGGCCAGCGCCGGATCTATCTGCCGGGCGAGAAGCGATACGCGACCGTGCCGGTCTTCAACCGCTACCGAGTGCCGCCGGGCACCGTTCTTGCCGGCCCCGCCATCATCGTCGAACCGGAATCGACGCTCGTCGTCGGACATCCCGCCAGGATCAGCGTGCTCGCCAGCGGCACAATCCAAGTCGACCTGGAGTACGCAGCATGAGCGCCATCGATCCCGTGACGCTGGAAATCCTTTGGACGCGGCTGGTGAGCGCCGTCGACGAGGCGGCCGCGACCTTCGTGCGCACCTCCTTCTCGACCTTGGTTCGCGAGGCCAACGACTACGCGGTCGTGCTGACCGATCGCAAAGGCCGAAACGTCGCCCAATCCTCGCAAAGCATCCCGTCGTTCATCTCGACCATGCCGGTGACGATCCGGCATTTCATCGAGACCTTCGGCACCCAGAACATGCGCGAGGGCGACGCCTTCATCACCAACGACCCCTGGATCGGCACCGGGCACTTGAACGATGCGAGCCTTGCCATCCCGATCTTCCGCGATGGGATCGTGATCGGCTTCGCCGGCGTGGTGAGCCACCTGCCCGATGTCGGCGGCCGTCTGCGCAATGCCGCCAATCGCGAGCTATTCGAGGAGGGGCTGCAGATCCCGCCGATGCGCATCCTCGATGGTGGCAAGCCGCAGGAACTCCTGATCCAGATCATCCGGGCGAACGTACGCGTGCCGGACGAAACAATGGGCGACATCTGGGCGCAGATCGCCTGCTGCACCACGCTCGCCGACCGCCTCAACGTACTGATCGACGAGACGGGGATCGATTTTGACGGCTTCGCCGACGAGGTCATCACGCGCACCGGCAAGGCGATGCAGGAGGCGATCGCCGCGGTGCCGGACGGAACTTATCGCTACGTGATCGAGAACGACGGCCCGGCCGAGATGCCCGGCGGCATCATCCGCATCGCTTGCAGCGTCACGGTCGCGGGCGACCGGATCGCAGTCGACTATACGGGCTCGAGCGACCAGGTCAGCCTCGCGATCAACACGGTCGCCAACTACACTTTCGCCTACAGCGCCTATGCGTTGAAGGCGCTGTTCGCGCCCTGGATCCCGAACAACGAGGGCAGCTTCGCCGCAATCGCGGTCACGGCACCGGAAGGCTCGATCCTCAATCCGACCAAGCCCGCCCCCTGCGGCGCGCGCGGCATGATCGGCCATCTGCTGCCGCCGGCGATCTTCGGTGCGCTGGCGCCGGTCCTGCCGGATCGCGTGCAGGCTTCACCAGGATCGCCATCGAACAATGTCCAGCTCGCGAGCTTGCGCGGCAACGTCCGCTACGCGATCAACGCCTTCATCGGCGCGGGGCAAGGCGCCGGGCTCATGCAGGACGGCACGTCGGCGATCAGCTTTCCGAGCAACCTCTCAAACACGCCAATCGAGGTGCTGGAATCCCAGGCGCCGATCGAGGTCAAGCACCGGCGCATCCGTCGCGGCTCCGGTGGACGCGGCGCCCGGAACGGCGGCGACGGCATCAGCTTCGCCTTCGAGATGTACGGCGAGAGCCCGGCAATCGCCTCGTTCATGGTCAATCGCGTCCGGCGGCCAGCCGGGGGGTTGGCCGGCGGCGAGCCGGGGGCCGCGGCCCGGTTCGAGATCAACGGCAAGCCGACCGAGCCGTCCGGGCAATATGTCCTGCGCCAGGGCGACACGGTCCTGATCGAGACGGCCGGCGGCGGTGGGTTCGGCAAGCCGAACGGCTGAGCGCCATCGAAGCCACGTTGCTCATTGAGAGGAAAGCCTATGCAGCCTTGCATCATCACGGTCGCCATCACCGGCTCCGTGCCGCGGAAGAAGGACACGCCGGCCGTGCCCGTCACGGTCGCCGAGCAGATCGAATCGACGCACGAAGCCTTCGAGGCCGGCGCCGTGCTCGCCCATATCCACGTGCGCGATGACGGTGAGAACTCGTCGTCCGATCCCGAGCGCTTCGCCGCGGTCCAGGCGGGGATCGAGAAGCATTGCCCTGGAATGATCGTGCAATTCTCGACGGGCGCCCGCGGCCGCCAGCTGAGCGAACGCGGCGGGATGCTGTATCTGCGGCCGGACATGGCGTCCTTGGCGACGGGCTCGGTCAATTTTCCGACCTTCGTCAACGAGAACCCGCCCGATTTCATCCGGGGCCTGGCGCAGACCATGCTCGACTATGAGGTAAAGGCGGAGTGCGAGATCTTCGACCTAGCGATGCTCTATAACGCCGCCGATCTCGTGCGCGACGGCCTGCTGGCCTCGCCGCCGCACGTGCAATTCGTGCTCGGCGTCAAGAACGCCCTGCCGGCACGCCGGGAGGTCCTCGAGTTCGAGGTGGCGCAGCTGAAGCAGATCCTGCCCGAGGCGACCTGGACCGCGGCGGGATTGGGGCGCCACCAGCTCGAGGTGAACCATTGGGCGCTCGAGCTCGGCGGCCATTGCCGGACAGGGCTCGAGGACAACATCCGCTATGATCAGACCCGCCTCGCGGCGAGCAACGCCGAGCTTGTCGCCCGCGTGGCGGCACTCTGCACAGACTATGGCCGGCGTCCTGCCACACCGGGCGAGGCTCGTGCCATTCTCGGCCTGAGGCCGCACTGAACCACCCGCCCTGGCAAGGAGCGACGCCCATGCCGAACACCACAGACCGCCCGGTCGCGATTGTCACCGCTGCCTCGCGCGGCATGGGAGAAGCCATCGCGCGCGAACTCGCCCGGCGCAACTATCGAATGGCGCTGCTGGCGCGGTCCGAAAGCGTGCTCGAGCTGGCCCAAGAGCTTGGCGGCGTGGCGCTGCAGGGCTCGGTTTCGGATGCGGCGGACCTGGAACGGCTCGTCGCGTTGGCGCTCGACAGCTACGGCCGGATTGACGTGGTGGCGAACAACACCGGGCATCCGCCGACGGGACCACTGCTCGACATCGCCGATGCGGACTGGCACGTCGGCCTCGACATGGTGGTGCTCAACATCGTCCGGATGAGCCGGTTGGTGACGCCGCATATGGTTGCGGCGGGCGGCGGCGCCATCGTCAATATCTCGACGATTGGTGCCACACAGCCCGACGCGCGCTTCCCCGTGTCGGCGGTTCTCAGGGCCGGCCTCGCCAATTTCGCGAAGCTGTTTGCCGAGCGCTATGCCGCCGAGAACGTGCGAATGAACAACGTGCTGCCGGGCCGGATCGACAGCTACCCGCAGCCTCCCGAACGGATCGCCGACATCCCGGCGAAACGCCTCGGTCGGGTCGGCGAGATTGCGGAAGTCGTCGCGTTCCTGGCCTCCGACGCGGCGAGCTACATCAACGGGCAGAGCCTTATTGTCGACGGCGGCCTCGTCCGCGGCACCTGAGGTGCCTCTTAAGACCGAATTGGTCGGAACGACACCCATACAAAGCGGGCGATACCGCTCAAAGATCGTCGGGGCAACGACTGCTTTCGAGCAGCGAAGACCGAGCATACTGGGACCGGAGTGGGCGCTCTGCGGCCTGGCCGCTCTTCGGCTCGGATGGGCCGGGAGCGGAATGGCGGGTTTCGGATGCCGAAGCCCACACTACGGACATTCGCTACGGGGACCGCCCGTCTCTCGTCCGGGAGCCACTGCCGGCTCATCGGGAAATTTGGGGACGACGCGAAACGTTTTTGGTGTTGTCTTTGCACGTTTCGTCGTCGTCATCCCCTGACTCTATAAGGTGCCGGCACGAGGCGATCATTCATACCCCACGTCCGCCCGGACCTTTCCGCGGAACACCCAGTACGACCAGCTCGAGTAGGTCAGGATGACAGGAATCAGGAATAGCGTTCCGACCAACAGGAAAGCCTGGGTGCGCGGCGACGAGGCAGCCTCCCACAGCGTCAGCTGGTAGGGCACAATCATCGGAAACAGGCTGATGGCCATCCCGGCGTAGGCCAGGACAAAGAGACCGATGGCTCCGAAAAAGGGCGCCGCCTCGGCCTGGCTGCCGAGTGCTCGCCATGTCCCGAGCGCAATCACGCCGGACAGCAGCGGTACCGGCGCGAACAGCGCAATGTCGGGCCAGGTAAACCAGCGCGCCGCCACTTCGGAGCTCATGATTGGTGTCCAGATGCTCACGATGGAGATCGCGGTCACTACACCGATGAGGCAGATGCGGCCTTGGCGACGTGCCGCGGCCTGAATGGCACCCTCGGTTTTCAGGATAAGCCAGCCTGCGCCGAGAAGGCCGTAGCCGAACATCAAGGCGACGCCGGTCAGAACGGAGAATGGCGTGAGAAACGCAAAGGACGTTCCGGCGAATTGGCCATCGCGAACCGGGAAGCCCTGGACGAATGCGCCAAGCACGACGCCTTGCGCGAACGTGGCAATGGCGGAACCGTAGCAGAATGCGCGGTCCCAGAATGTTTTGTTTTCAGCGTCGCGAAACCGGAACTCGAAAGCAACGCCCCGGAACACCAGCGCAAGCAGCATCACCAGAATGGGGAAATATACTGCCGGAATGATCACGGCGAATGCAGTCGGGAACGCTGCGAGAAGGCCAAGGCCGCCAAGCACCAGCCAAGTCTCGTTGCCGTCCCAGATGGGCGCAATCGAGTTCATGATGGCGTTGCGGGAACGCGCATCGGGCGCGAAACCAAAGAGCATCCCTACGCCGAGATCGAAGCCGTCGAGCAGCACATAGAAGAATACGGCCAGCCCCAGGATCAGCGTCCAAATCGGAACCAAATCGAGCACTTGGGTCATCGCACGTCTCCTTTCGCGACGCTGATTGCGCGTGCCGGAACTGGCACCGCGGGTCTGCCGGCCTCGATTGCCGGACCCGTTTCGCTGGTTTCGAGCGGGCCTTTGCGAACGAGCCGAAGCAGCAGGATGAGGCCCGAGGGGTAGATCAGCAGATAGACCGCGATGTAACCCAGGAGCGATAGCGTAACGTCGGAGCCCGTCAGGGACGGCGACACCGAGGCTGCCGTGCGCAAGAGCCCATAGATCGTCCATGGTTGCCGGCCGACCTCGGTCACGAACCAGCCGGTGACGACTGCGATGAACCCGAGCGGAATCGCGTACTGGCATGCCGCCAGGTACAGCCGTGCGTCATAGAGCCGCCCACGCCACCGCAACCAGCCGCCCAGAAGTACCAGTGCCAGCATCAGGCCCGCGCATCCAACCATCGCACGGAAGGCAAAGAAGGGAATTGCGACCGGCGGACGCTGATCGGCGGGGAAGTCCTTCAGACCCTTCACCTCGCCGTCGATGTCGTGCGTCAGGATCAGGCTTCCGAGCAAAGGAACTTCGATGGCGAACTTGTTGTGCTCGGCCTTTTCATCCGGGATTGCGAAGAGCGCCAGCGGCACGCCCCTCCCGGTGTCCCAGCGAGCTTCAATGGCCGCCAGTTTTGCAGGCTGATATTTGCGGGTGTTGAGGCCGTGCATATCGCCGAGCACCATCTGCAGCGGCACCAATACGGTCAGCAGCCACAGCGCCATCGACATCATGGTGCGCGCTTCCTGGACGGATCGATTGCGCCTCAACAGGTATGCGCCGACACCGAGAACGACGAATCCGGTTGTCGTGAAGAATGCGACCACCGTGTGCGCGAGCCGATAAGGAAATGACGGATTGAAAATCACCTCGATCCAGTCCTTCGGAAAGAACTGGCCATTGACGATCTCGTAGCCGGCCGGCGTCTGCATCCAGCTGTTGGCAGACAAGATCCAGAACGAAGAAAACAACGTTCCGATCGCCACCATAAGGGCGGCGAAGAAATGCGCCCACGGCGGCACCAGCTTGCGGCCGAGCAGCAGGACACCCAGGAAACCAGCTTCCAGGAAGAAAGCGGTAAGGCCCTCATAGGCAAATAGCGGCGAGAGGATATTGGCGGCGGCGGACGCGTAGCGGCTCCAGTTGGTGCCGAACTGGAATGGCATGATGAGGCCCGTTACGACGCCCATGCCGAACGCGATGGCGAAGATCTTGGTCCAGAATATCGAGATGCGGACATAGACCTCGCGTCTGGTCGCGAGACTCAAGCCCTCCACGACCGCAATGAAGGACGCCGCTCCGACGGTGAACGCAGGCAGCAGGATGTGCCAAGCGATGACCCAGGCGAACTGGATGCGCGATAACAGCACTGGATCTAAGTGCATCGCTGAACCTCTTGTGTTTCGGTAATGGAGAGACCGGCACCGAAGGAGCTCTCCAAGCCGTCTGCAGCATGCAGGCCCGTTGAAATTAGACCGCGCAGTTCAGATGCATCAGTAAACGCTGCCAAATCCCGGCAAATTCTTCAAAAGCAGCGGAATCGACTGCGGGCTCTGTCAATCAGCGCAGAATATTGCCCCCTCTGGGGCAAGCCGCAGGGGTGGGGTCCGGGACGGGAGATTTTCGCGGAGCTGGCTCAGGCGCGGTTCTTGAAGCACTGAAACGCGCACGGCCCGTTCGCCGCCGCTCCGGCCGAGAGGACCGACCGATATGTCTTCGAAAGGAGTGTCTGGATCCCGGCCAATGAGGCATCGTCCCGATCATGACGACATCGCCTGCTCCGCCGTCGATCGGGCCCTACTTCACCATCGGCCATTCCACCCGGACCGTCGACGAGTTCGTGACGCTTCTGAAGGAGGCCGCCGTTGACGTGCTCGTCGACGTGCGCACGGTGCCGCGTTCCCGAACCAATCCGCAATTCAATGCCGACACCCTGCCGGACCGGCTGGCGCAAAGCGGCATCGGCTATCGCCATCTCCCTCGGCTCGGCGGCTTGCGGGGGCATCGGAAGGGTGCTACGCCCTCGCCGAACGGCTTCTGGGAAAACGCCAGCTTCCGGAACTATGCCGATTACGCGATGACCGAGGAGTTCCACGCCGGCCTGGAAGAGCTCCGATCACTCCATCGCGAGCACGTCTGCGCCATTATGTGCGCCGAGGCGGTGTGGTGGCGATGCCATCGGCGGATCATTGCCGATTACCTGCTCTCAGCGGGCGAGCCGGTGCTGCACATCCTGGGCCCCCATCACACCGCCCCCGCAAGCCTTACGCCGGGCGCCCGCCAGCAGGCCGACGGGACGCTCGTTTATCCGGCGGAGGCATGAGGACCGGATTGCCAACCGGCACTGAGAAGCCGAGGCGCTCCGACCTGAACTATTCGTCGAACAAGTCGGGACCGAACACCTCGTAGTGTATGCGGGCCACAGGGATGCCCATTTTTTTCAGCGCGTCATGATGCATGCGCATAAACGGAATTGGACCACAAATATAGTAATCGGCGTCGGGTACCAGTATCGAATTCTTGATCATATCGAGATCGACGAACCCGCGGTGATCGTAATCCCGACCCAGAACATCTAGGGGCAACGGCTCATCGTAAAACACGACCAGATTGAAATTGCCATGCGTCGTGGCGGTCTCGCGCAAGAGTTGACGCATGGCCTGTACTTTGCTGTTGCGAGCACCGTGTATGAACACCACCTGCCGCTCGGGATTCTGTATGGCCTTCTCGAGCATGCTGATCATGGGAGTAAGCCCGACGCCACCGCTGATCAGGACGATAGGTGTCTCGGCGTTTCCGTCTATATGAAAGTCGCCGTACGGCGCGGCCAGCGCAAGCTCGTCCCCGACATTGACATGATCATGCAACAGGCAGGAAACGTAACCTGACGGATGCAGGCCGCCGCCGTCTTCGCGCTTCACCGAGATGCGATAGCTGCGACCATTCGGCCTATCTGACAGGCTGTATTGCCGAATTTGCCGCAGGCCCAGCGCCGGCACATTCACCGCCACGCTGGTGTATTGCCCCGGTTCAAAGTTCGCGACGGATCGTCCATCCGCCGGCTCAAGGACAAACGATGTGATGACGCTGCTTTCCGGCTGCCTCTCGCGCACGACGAAAGTCCTCCAGCCAATCCAGCCGCCCACGCGCTCGGCCGAATGCTCACGCAACTGGGATTCCATCCCCTTCAAAATATCTGCCAGGTTATCGTAGGCCTGAGTCCAGGCGGCGATGATTTCTTCTGTGGCGGCGGCCCCCAGCACGTCCTTTATCGCGCCCAGCAGATGTTCGCCGACAATCGGATATTGGTCCGGCCGCACGCCCAAGCTCGCATGCTTGTTGGCAACGTTGTTCAGCACGGCCATCAAGCTTTGTGGGTCCTCGATGTGTTCCGCGTAGGCGTAGACGGCGCGCGCCAGTGCCTCCTGCTGCTGCCCCTGTTTCTGATGCGCCATATTGAAAATATTTTTCAATTCAGGATGTGTTCCCAGCATGCGCTCGTAAAAACGATGGACAATAGTGTTTCCATGCTCGGCCAGCACGGGCGCGGTGGCCTTTACAATGTCTTTCGTCTTCTGCGTCAGCATGACCCGCATCCTTGGAATGGTGAGACAGCCGGAGTTTCAAGCGGCGATCAGGAATCGATTTGCACGGTGGCGGTCATCCCTGCCGCGAGCACGGCGTCGGTCGGCACTGAGTCGATATGAATGCGCACTGTCACGCGCTGGGCGCTCGCGGCGGCTCAGGGATCAGGCGCGAACTGCGTTGGCCGGTGAAATACGACCAAAGCCACTGGCGCTGGACGCGCAGGCGGTTCTGTAGCTGCGGCAGGGCGAGGATGTGAACGAACGCCCACACCAGCCACGTCAGGAACCCGCTTGTGCGCAGCCAGCCCCGCTCCAGCACAGCGTAATTCTTGCCGACGACCGCCATGTTGCCCTTGTCGAAATAGCGGAACGGACGTTCGACTTTTCGCCCTTTCAGCTCCTTCGCGATCAGCCGCCCGACGAAGCGTCCTTGCTGAATCGCCGCCTGCGCCACGCCGGGCACCGGGTGTTCGTCTTGCATGACCGACGCCGCATCGCCCACGACGAACACGCCGGGCGCGTCCACGACCTTCAGGAACGGATCAACGAGCGCGCGCCCTGCCCGGTCGGTCTTGGTGCCGAGCATCTTTGGAATAGGCGATGCCGCAACCCCAGCGGTCCACAGCACAGTGGCGCTGGGGATCCGGTTTCCGCCGGCGACCACGCCCTCTGCGTCGACGGTCTCGACCTTCACTCCGGTCAAGACCTTCACCCCGAGCTTCGTGAGCCGTCGGGTCGCCCTGCGGGACAGCGGCTCAGCAAAGGTCGGCAGAACCCGCGTGCCCGCGTCGAGCAAAATGATGCTGGCCTGTGCCGGATCGATGTGGCGGAAATTTCCGCGCAGCGTGACCCTTACCATTTGCGCCAGGGACGCGGCGAGTTCCACGCCAGAAGGACCTGCGCCGACCAGCACGAACGTCATCTGCCGCGCGCGTTCGCCATCGTCCTCGGTGGTTGCGGCCGCTTCGAACGCGCCCAGGATTTTGGCTCGGATCGTCTCGGCGTCGCTGAGGCTCTTGAGTCCCGGGGCAAATTGGGCGAACTCGTCGTGCCCGAAGTAGCTCGGGCGCATGCCGGTCGCGACCACGAGATAATCGAACGCGATCTTGCGGACGCCCACGACAGGAGAAGACGCCTCGATCGTGCGGGAAGCAACATCGACGCTGGTGACCTCCGCCAGGAGCACGCTGAGGTTTCGCTGCTTCACCTCGAGCTGACGGATCGGCGCGGCGATCTCCGCAGGCGAGAGGACCGCCGTCGCCACCTGGTAGAGCAGCGGCTGAAAGATGTGGTGGTTGCGGCGATCGATCAGGACGACGTCGACATCGGCGCGCCGCAGCGCCCGTGCCACCGCGATCCCGGCAAAGCCGCCGCCGACGATCACGACGCGCTTGCGCAGCGAGGGTGAGACCGCTCTGTCAGGCCGCAACTCGGCGAGCATGGTGCTCATGGGTATTGTCCTCAGAAATGGAACGGGAGGCCGGCGGTGATCACGTCGGGGCCCAATGTCGCGCGCTGGCCCGCACCGGCGCGCCCGGCAACCGCCCGTGAGCGTTCACGTCGAGCCGGACGCGCTTATAAGGTCCCAGCGGCGGCTACTCCGCCGCTGCGGCGTGCGGAGCGCCGCCTCGATGGCCTGCGGCGCGGAGCTCCAGGAGGCCCATCAGGACCGCGTCCCGGTCGGCCTCCAGCTCTTCGACTGTGCGCGAGCCGACCTCGGCGTGGACGCTGTCGATAAGCTTCTTCTGGACTTCCGGCGTCAGCTCCGGCGAGCCGAGCGTCTTCCACCAGGCCATCATCGGGCCGGCGAACTGCTGGAAGAAGTGCTCGATCCCGCCGGCGCCGCCGCCGAGGTGATTGAGCATCATGTTGCCCATGATGCCCCAGCGCAGGCCCGGGCCCCACGACAGGGCCGTGTCGACGTCGGCGGCGCTGACGACGCCCTCGGCAACCAGGTAGTAGACCTCACGCGCCAGGGCGGCCTGCAGCCGGTTGGCGACGTGGCCCGGCATCTCCTTGCGGATGCGCACGGTCTTGCGGCCGATCGAGGTGTAGAATTCGTCCGCACGCCGGATCGTCTCCTCCGAGGTTTGGGCCCCGCCGACGATCTCGACCAGCGGGATCAGGTGCGGCGGATTGAACGGATGGCCGATGACGCAGCGCTCCGGGTGCGCCGCAGCCCCCGGCTGGATCTGGCTCATCGGGATGCCCGACGAGCTCGAGGCGATGATCACGTCCGGCGGCAGGAGCTCGTCGAGCTGGCCATAGAGCTTCTGCTTGAATTCGATCCGCTCGGGCGCGTTCTCCTGGACGAAGTCGGCGCCCTTCAGCGCCTCGCCGAGGTCGGCCGTGAACGTCAGGTTCGCTTGCGACGCGCCGGGCGCGAGGCCGAGCCGCTCGAGCGCCGGCCAGGCGTTCGCGACGAACTCGCGCAACCTGGCTTCCGCGTTCGGCGCGGGGTCGGTCGCGACGACCTGCAGGCCCTTGGCAAGGTACAGTGCCGCCCAGCTCGCGCCGATGACGCCTGTTCCGATGACCGTGATGCAGCGAATGGGTTTGGTCTCAGCCATGGTGAGGCTCCTTTGGATGGTCAGACTTCGGCGTAGGCGACGCCGGTGAGGTTGCCCTCTCCGATGAGGATGGGGCGCGGGGCGCCGCCATCGCGGTCGGCGACGTAGAGCGAGCCGGCGAGGTCGGTGATGAACATGCGGCTGCCGGGCACATCGAGCGCGAGGCCAATGGCCTCCATCAGGTGCCCGACCAGGATCTCCGGCTCGGCGACCTTTCGGTCGATGGGCGCGCGATTGACGGTGTTGCCACGCGGAGGATCGCCGCGATCGGTCCAATAGAGCAGGCCGTTCACCTCATCGAGCTCGAGGTCGATAGGCTCGGGCAGGCCGTCGAACAGCACCTCGATGTCGGAGCGGCTCGCCGGGTTCTCGCCCGCCGGGATGACGATGCCGGCGCGGAAGATGCGGCCGAGGCCGGCCTTGTCCGGTCCCTTCTGGCTCCAGTAGATCTTCCCGTGCTTCCGATCGACAGTAATGCCGACGCACCACCGGGTCTGGTCGCGCGCATCCGCTTCGCCGCGGCCGCTCTCGACCAGCGTCTCCAGTTTGGAGCCGTCGAGGTTGCAGCGCATCACGCGCATGCCCTCGCGGTCGCACCAGTAGAGCCTGCCGCCCGCCTTATCGAGGTGGAGCTGCTTCGGCGTATGCGTGCCGCCCGGCGGCACGATGACGGTGCGGTTCCCACCGTCCAGGTCGACGCGCTCGATCGAGCCATCGTTCAGGCGGGGAACCCCCATGTTCGTCCAATAGATGTGACCGGCATCGGCATCGACGGCCAAGCCGTCGGGGAAGTGCCCCGTGCCGTTCACGATCGTCTTGACGTCAGTCCCGTCGGGGTTTGCCGAACAGATGCGGTCGCCGCTCAGCTCGAGGAAGAACACTCGGCCGGAACGGGCCGCATCCGACGACGGCGCGATGCTTATGGCTTGGTTTAAAGTCATGGCCTGGGCTTTCGTGGGAGGAAGGGGGCGGCCTATTCGGCCGCGACGGGCTTCTTCGTGCTGTTGAAATTGGGCGGGCGCTTCTCGAGGAAGGCGGAGAGGGCTTCCTTGGCGTCTGCGGAAACCACTCGCGCCGTGAACTCCGCCATTTCGGCCGCCACCGCCTGCCGCAGCGGGGCGATCGACGCCTGCTTGAGGAGGCGCTTGCTGGCGCAGAGCGCGCCGCTGGCCTTGGCCGCGAGCCTCTCGGCGGTCGCTGCCGCGGTCGAGAACAGCTCCGCGTCGGGGACGACGCGCGTGACGAGCCCCAGCTCCGCCGCCCGCGCCGCGGTGAAGCGCTCCGCCAGCAGGATCAGCTCCGCCGCCCGCAGATGCCCCATGCGCGCCGGGATCGAAAAGCTCGATCCGAACTCCGGCACGAGGGCCAGGTCGACAAAGGGCATTTGGAATCGCGCGCTTTCGCCGGCATAGACGAAATCGCAGTGAGTGAGCATCGTGGTCCCGCCGCCGACCGCCGTGCCCTGCACGGCCGCGACCAACGGCTTTGAAAATCCGATGAAGGCGTTCATCAGACGGACCTGTGGCGAGTCGTCCGGCGCCGGCGGATTCTTGAGGAAGTCCTCGACGTCATTACCGGCGCAGAACGCGTCTCCGGCGCCATGCCAGAGCACGACACGGACGTCTTCGTCCTGGTCGGAACTGGTCAAGATCTCGGCCATGGTCGTGTACATGGCGGCGGTCATGGCGTTCTTGCGGCCCGGCCTGTTCAGTTCGACCCGCAGCACGCCGCCGGAACATTCGGTGTTGATGTCGCTCATTATCTGCTCCTTGATCGGTGACCCGCCTAGGCGGCGTGGTCCTTGGCCGACGAGAGGGCGCCGTTGGTCCGCAGGCCGGCGATGGCGGTGGCATCGAACCCGAGCTCCCGCAGGATTTCCTCGCTGTGCTCGCCGAGATCGGGGGCGCGCCGGGCCGGCGTCTTGGCGACGCCGTGCACCTGGAACGGACTGCTGATCGTCGAGGTCAGCTTGCCGGCGCCCTCGAGCGAGACGACGACTCCGTTCGCCGCCAGCTGCGGATCATTGATCACCTCCTGCGGCCCGCGGACCTCGCCGAACGTCACGTGCACGCCGCCGAACACCTCACGCCAGTGCGCCATCGGCTTCGAGGCAAAGAGTTCGTCGAAGATGGCCGCGAGCGTCGGCATGTTGGCGAGTAGCTTCGCGGGGTCGGCGAACCGCGGGTCCGTAAGAAGGTCTGGTCGGCCAATGGCGTTTGTCACCGCAGCCAGCTTGTCCGGCGTGATGACAAGGACGAACCAGGCACTGTCGGCCGACCGATAGACATTCATCGCGGCGCTAGCCGGATGCGTCCGGTCGTGCATCGGCGGAAACTTGGCGCCGGCCAGCGCGGCCTGGATCGACACGCTCGCCGACCACACGCCCTCGGCCAGCAGCGAGGTCGTGACATACGATCCCTTGCCGGTCCGCTCGCGCCGATAGAGCGCCGTGACGATCGCCGAATAGAGGCCGACGGCCGTGGCGTTGTCGCCGCTGCCGGCCACCGGCCAAGTTGGGGGCGCACCGGCGTCGCGGGTCATCGACAGCAGGCCGCTGCGCGCCCAGTAGGCCGTGAGGTCGAAGCCCGGGAGGTCGGCGTCCGGCCCTCTTTCGCCGAAGCCCGTCAGATCCGCGTAGATCAGGCGCGGGTTCCACGCCGCCACGGCCTCGTATTCGAGCCCGAGCTTCTTGCGCGCCGGGTGCGGGGTGTTGACGATGAACACATCAGCCCACTTCACGAGCTCCTGCAGGACGGACTGAGCGCTCGGGGACTTCAAGTCCAGCGTGAGGCTGCGCTTGTTGCGGTTGGCGAGATGCCATTGGTAGGCCTCCTCGGCTTGGGGCTGTATCGCCAGCTTGTGGCTGTATCGCCACGGGTCGCCGTGCGGCGGCTCGACCTTGACCACGTCGGCACCGAAATCGCCGAGGATCACCGCGGCGCCCGGGGCGGCGACGTAGGTCGATAGATCCACGACCTTCAGGCCGGAGAAGATGTTGTCGTCGGACATTGGATTTCTCCGAGTTGGTTGCGTTGGGGCGGCTTCAGCGGCCGCGGAACCGGGGCGCGCGCTTTTCGAGGAAGGCGTGAGTGCCCTCCTGCTTGTCCTCGGTCGCAGCGCACAGGCCGAAGACCGCCGCCTCCAGGGCGAGGCCCTCGGCCTGGCTGGTCTCCACGCCCTTGTTGACCGCCTCGAGGGCGTATCGGACGGAGAGCGGGCCATTGGCGGCGATCTCCTTGAGGATCGCTTCCGCGCGCGGGATCAGCTCGCCGGCCCGGACGACCTCGTTGACGAGCCCGATGCGCCAGGCCTCCTGGGCGTCGATCATGCCGCCGGTGAGGATGAGCTGGAGCGCCCGGCCCTTGCCGACGAGACGCGGCAGCCTCTGGGTGCCGCCGCCGCCGGGGAGCAGTCCCAGCTTGACTTCCGGCTGGCCGAACTTCGCGTGCTCGACGGCGATGCGGATGGTGCAGGCCATCGCCGTCTCGCAGCCGCCGCCCAGCGCAAAGCCGTTGATCGCCGCGACCACCGGCTTGCCGAGGTTCTCGACGAAATCGAGCACCTCCTGTCCGGAGCGGCTCGACTGCTCGGCCTCGACCGCCGTGTATTGTGCAAGGTCGCCGATGTCGGCGCCGGCGATGAACGCCTTGTCGCCGGTGCCGGTGACGATGACCCCACGCACGGCGTCGTCGTCGCGTGCGTCCTCGAAGGCCGCACGGAGTTCGACCCAGGTGGCTTGGTTGAGTGCGTTCAGCACCTTCGGACGATTGATCGTCACGTAGGCGATCGCGTCCCTCTTCTCGTAGAGCACGTTCTCGAGATTGGCAGTGACTGGCGGGCGCACTTCGGGCGCCGACGCCGCAGCGGGCGAAGTCATGGCATCGTTCTCCTGTGAGATGTCCTGCTGGGGCGGGCGCTAAGTGCCCGGTCGAGTCTTCAGGTAACGCACCTGCGCTGCCTTCGCGAGTTAAGGTCGGCAAATCGCGCCAAATCGTTACTAATGGGGATCCGTAGGTCGGGTCCGCCGAGATCAAGGGCGGCTGGGATGTGGAAGTACAGTGGGCGCTGGAGGTAACGGCAGCCATCGCGCCGTGATGATCATTCGACGGTTGCAGCCAATGCTTTCTCAGGGCATGTTCGGCAAGGACCTAGCGCTAAAATATTATTGCGATTCGCGCGAGCAGGCCAAAGTCCTGCTTGAGTTGACCGTGGGCGGCAATGTCATGGTTGACCGATAGCAATCCCTGCAATGTGGGCGTAATGAACTGCATGTAGGTCAATCGGATTTGGTGCTCGTTGGTCTTCACACCCGTAGAAATACCGTCAAGCTTCTGGGCACCGCCGAAAGAACCTGCGTATCCGACCGAAATGGACGCATTCAAGGCGCTTGGAAAAACCCGCTGGATCTCCGGGGTCATGTCGCGGCTCAGCCAGAGATAGCTCGTGTAGGTCGCGCTTTCCTTGAGAGTCTGATGGCCTGTGCCCGCCCTCGTATTGTCGCCGTACCAGATCCAGTCTGCCGCGACGTCGATCGTGTATTTGTCGAGAAACCCCTGGGTGAAATCCACCTGAAGGTCGTTCTGCCATCGATTTCCGCCGAGATTCAGCACCCTGTGGCTGTCATAAGTCCCAATCGGCAGGGTCAGGAAGGTAGCCGCCGAGAGGTAACGTTTCTGCTCGGGCTGATTGATGAACCAATATCCTACCGAGGCGATCGGATCTGCGACGCCAGATGCATCGCCCAGGCGCTTGCCGTCGATCTTGCCGCCTGTCAATGCGCCGAAGGGCAGGATGAAATCGAGCACATAGGGATGCTCGAAGATTTCACCGTAATGGAGGTAGCGTCCAACCCCGATATGACTGTCAAGATTGGCATTGTTCTTTGCCGTGCCGGCTATTGTACCGTTGAATGAGTGTGCGCCAAAATCATAGTAAGCCATGGCAACATTGGTGCCCGGTGCGAACGGGACCCAATCGAATGGCTGGTAGTCGATCGCGAAGCATGAGGATGGGGCTACTGCAGCCAGAGCTGTTGCGGCAGAGGTCCATAAACATGGCTTCCATCGGCCCGCCATCGCGCGCGACCTTTTCGCTCGCCTCGGCGAATAGCCCAGCGGCTTCCTTTGGTGCGGCGAAAACAAGAACTTGAATCGGTCCAACATCAGCGCCATCGGCTGCAATCGAGGTCCCACGCCTTATCGTGCTGACCTCTGGTAAGGCACCCGCGCTGCGGCCCGTGAGTTAAGCCCGGCAAATCGCGCCAAACTGTTGCTAACGGGAAGGCGGATCCACGTCTGCCGGATCAGGCGTGATCGACGGACGGCTGGCATTTCTCAGGCGATGCGGTACGATTTTCAGCAGGGAGGAGAGGCGGCGGGCGCGTGGCACACGCAAAGCCTGGCCGGGCGAACGCAACCCGGTAGCCTCACGCCGGAGTCTGACAGATGGTGCCGCTTTCGCAGAACGGCGCGTACTCGGACGGCTGCTCTGAGGCCTTGTGGGAGGACGGCGAACGCGTTTTCCACCGCGCCTGGCGACTAGACGATAACGGCAAGCGGCGCGCCGTGCTGCTCGTTGCTCCTGCCGCCGACCACCCGTCCCGCTCAAGCCTCGATCGCCTCACCCACGAATACGAACTGAAGGATGAACTCGATGCGGCGTGGGCGATACGCCCGCTGGACCTCGTCCTCGACGCCGGCCGGACTGTGCTGGTGCTCGAGGATGCGGGTGGCGAGCCACTCGACCGGCTGCTCGGCGGGCCGATGGAGGTGGGACGCTTCTTGCGCCTCGCCGTCGCTGTTGCCTTCGCTCTCGGTAGACTTCACCAGCGCGGGCTCGTTCACAAAGATATCAAGCCAGCGAACATCCTGCTCAACGAGGCGACCGGCGAGGTGCGGCTGACCGGGTTCGGCATCGCCTCGTGCTTCGCGCGCGAGCGTCAGTCGCCCCACCCTCCCGAGACGATCGCCGGCACGCTCGCCTATATGGCGCCCGAGCAGACAGGACGGATGAATCGGTCAATCGATTCCCGGAGCGACCTCTACGCGCTCGGCGTCACTTTCTACAAAATGCTCACCGGTGCTTTGCCATTTGTCGCCGCGGAGCCGATGGAATGGGTGCACTGCCATCTCGCCAGGCAGCCGGTGGCGCCTGCCGAGCGGCTGAAGGAAATTCCTGACGCCGTCTCGGCGATCGTCATGAAGCTGCTGGCGAAGCGGGCCGAAGACCGCTATCAAACGGCGGCTGGTCTGGAAAGCGACCTTCGCAGCTGCCTCATCGAGTGGGAGGCGCAGGGCCGGATAGACGATTTTCCGCTCGGCGAACACGATGCGCCCGACCGGCTGCTGATTCCCGAGAAACTCTACGGGCGGCGGCGCGAGGTCGAGACTTTGCTCGCCTCCTTCGATCGCGTCGTCAATGGTGGCGCCCCGGAACTGGTCCTGGTCTACGGCTATTCCGGCATCGGCAAATCGTCGGTTGTCAACGAGCTGCAGCCGGTGCTGGTACCGCCGCGTGGCCTGTTCGCTTCCGGCAAATTCGATCAGCTCAAGCGCGATATTCCCTACGCGACGCTGGCACAGGCGTTTCAGAGCCTGATCCGGCCGCTGCTCGGCAAGAGCGACGCCGACCTTGCGCCGTGGCGCGACGCCTTGCGGAAGACGCTGGGATCGAATGCAGGACTGATGGTGGATCTCGTTCCCGAGCTGAAGCTCCTCATTGGAGAGCCGCCGCCGATCGTTGAGCTTCCGCCGCTGGATGCGCAACGGCGCTTCCAGATGGTGCTTCGGCAGTTGATCGGCGTCTTTGCTCGGGCGGAACATCCCCTGGCACTGTTCCTCGATGACTTGCAGTGGCTCGATGCGGCAACGCTCGACTTTTTGGAAGACCTGTTGAGCCGGTCCGATCTCCGCAACCTCCTCCTCATCGGCGCCTTCCGCGATAACGAGGTCACTGCAGCGCATCCGCTCATGCGCAAGCTGGAGGCGATGCGCGCAACCGGAAGGGTGCAGGATATCAAGCTGGCGCCCCTGACGACCGATGACCTCGGAAACCTTGTCTCGGACTCGCTTCGCTGCGACGCCGAGCAGGCTGATCCGCTCGCTGGACTGGTGCACGCGAAGACGGACGGCAATCCGTTCTTCGTGATCCAATTTCTGCATGTGCTCGCTGACGAGGGTCTCCTAGCCTTCGATCACGAGCAGGCGCGATGGGCCTGGGACATGGGAGGCATCCACGCCAAAAAATATACAGACAACGTCGTGGAGCTCTTGGCTGGAAAGTTGACGCGGCTAGCGCGCGAAACGCAGGACGCGGTACGGCAGCTTGCTTGCCTCGGCAACGTGGCCGATGTTGCGATGCTCTCGATCGTTATGAAGGTGCCCGAGGAACAGGTGCACGCGTCTCTCTCGGAGGCCGTACGCCAACAATTGATCGACCGTATAGAGCGTTCCTACAAGTTCATTCACGACCGGGTGCAGGAGGCGACCTACGCGCTGATCCCGGAAAAGGCGCGCGCCGAGGCCCATCTGATAATCGGCCGGTTACTGCTGGAGCAGACACCACCGGAAAGACGCGAAGAGGCAGTCTTCGAGATCGTCAATCAGCTCAACCGCGGCGCGCCGTTTATCATCTCACGCGACGAACGCGAGCAGCTCGCAGAGTTGAACTTGGCCGCTGGCAAGCGCGCCAAGGCGTCGTCGGCCTATGCCTCCGCGCTGACCTATCTTACCACCGGTGCGGCGCTGTTGCCGGAGGACGCGTGGCAGCGCCGGCAGGAGCTGGCCTTCGAGTCGGAGCTGCACGCCGCCGACTGCGAGGTCTGTACCGGGGCGCTGCAAGCCGCCGAGCAGCGGCTGGCGGCGCTGGCAACGCGCACTGTCGACAACGTTCAACGATGCATCGTGGCACAGCGGCGCGTGGATCTGCAGGTAATCCTTGGGGCGGCCGAGAGAGTGGTGGCTATTGCCCTGGAATGCTTGCGGCACGTGGGCATCGATTGGTCGGCGCATCCCACCGAGGCGGAAGCGCGCCGCGAGTACGAGCGCATCTGGTCATTGCTCGGAGATCGCACGATCGAGGATCTCATTGACCTGCAGCGGCTCCAGGATCCGGAGGCCCGGGCGACGCTCGACCTGCTCACCAGCCTCGTTCTACCGGCACTGTACACCGACCCGAACTTATTCGCGCTCAGCGCTTGTATGGGCGTCAATCTCAGCCTGGAACACGGCAACAGCGAAGGATCACTGTTGAACTACGTGGCAACGGCGATGATCGCCGGCCCCCGCTTCGGCCACTACGTTGAAGGCTATCGATTTGGAAAGTTGGCCTGCGATCTGCTCGAACGTCGCGGATTTACGTACTTTGGGGCACGGACCTATACTGCCTTTGCGATTGTGGTTCCGTGGACACGACCGCTCACGGAGGGCATCGATCCGTCGCGCAGTGCCTTCCAGATGGCGAAAGAGAACGGCGACCCCGGATATGCCGCATTCGCCTCCCGCGGTCTCAGCACCATTCTTATTGCCCTGGGCCATCCACTCGACCAATTCGAGCGCGAAGCCCAGGACTCATTGGAGTTCCTGCAGAGGTACGGATTCTTCCTCGACAGGCTTTCCGCGCCAATCGGGCTCGCACGGACCCTGCGCGGAAGAACCACGAAGTTCGGGTCCCTCGACGATGGCGCATTCACGGAGCGCTCCTTCGAGGAGCGTATCACGGGTCAACCCTCTCGTGTCTTTTTGGAATCGTTCTACTGGATCCGAAAGCTCCAGGCGCGCTTCTTCGCCCGCGACTACGCTTCGGCGTTTGAGGCAGCGGAAAAGGTGGAGGCATGGTACGTGACCTCCCCGGCGCTATCGCTCTTTCCTTTAGAGAAGGCGGAATGTCACTTCTATGCCGGGCTAACTCGCGCCGCGCGGTGCGAGCCCACAGGTCCCGACCCTTACGCCAAACATCAAGAGGCAATCGGGAGGCACGAGCGAGAGCTTCGGGCCCTGGCGACGAATTGTCCGCAGAACTTCGAGGATCGTGCCGCGCTGGTCGGCGCTGAGATTGCCGGTATCGAGGGACGCCCGCTCGAGGCCATGGACCTCTACGAGCGCGCCATCGTGTCAGCACGCGCAAACGGCTTCGTCCAAAACGAGGCGCTCGCCTACGAGCTGGCCGCGCGCTTTTACGCGGCGCGCGGATTCGAGGAGGTCGCGGATCTCTATCTGGGAAACGCACGGCGGTGTTACCTCCGATGGGGAGCCGATGGAAAAGTGCGCCAACTCGATCAGCTCCATCCGCAGCTGAGGCAGCACGGAGGCGCGCCGAGACCATCGGGGACGATCGAAGCGCCGGTCGAACAGCTCGATCTCGCGACCGTGATCAAGGTGTCGCAAGCCGTCTCCGGTGAGATGGTTCTGGAAAAGCTCATGGACAGGCTCATGCGGGCGGCGATCGAGCAGGCCGGTGCCGAGCGAGGGCTCTTGATCTCCTTGCAGGGCGATGCGCTGCAGATCGACGCGGAGGCGACCGCGCAGGGGGAGAATGTAGCCGTGCATGTGCCGGATCGTGGTGCATGCGCAGTCGCAGTCGCCTTGCCACATTCGCTCATACGTTATGCGGCACGTACGCTAGAGACGGTGATTCTCGATGACGCATTGTTGCAGAACGCGTTTTCTGCTGATTCTTACATTGTGCAGCATCACTCCCGTTCCATTCTCTGTTTACCATTGATCAACCAGGGAAAGCTCAACGGCATTCTCTATCTTGAAAACAATCTGGCGCCGCGCGTTTTCACCCCTCTGCGCATCACGGTGCTGAAAGTGCTTGCGTCGCAGGCGGCGATCTCGCTCGAGAATACGCGGCTCTATCGGGATCTTGAAGATCGCGAAGCAAAGATTCGGCGTTTGGTCGATTCCAACATCATTGGCATATTTATTGGCGACCTCGACGGTCGGATTGTGGAGGCCAATGACGCGTTTCTCCGCATCCTCGGATACGACCGTGAGGACTTGGTTTCGAGGCCCTTGAACTGGATCGAGCTCACCCCACCAGAATGGCGGGAGCGCAACATTCGTACTCTGGTGGAACTGAACGCAACCGGCAAAGCTCAAGTCTTCGAGAAGGAGTACTTTCGGAGAGACGGCGGCCGCGTTCCCGTGCTCATTGGCGCTGCATCACTGAAAGAGGGCGGCAACGAGGCCGTCGCGTTCGTTGTCGACCTGACCGAGCCCAAACGGGTGGAGGAGGCGCTGCGTGAAAGCGAGCGAGGCTTGCGCTCGGCGATTGACGGGATACCGGGTTTCGTTGCGGTCTTAGCCCCGAATGGCGACGTCGAAGCTCTCAACCGTCAAATCCTCGAGTATTGTGGCCGGTCACTGGAAGAGCTGAAGATCTGGGGGACGGACGGAACGATTCATCCTGATGACGTCCCCCACGTCGTTGAAGTCTTCACAAGATCAATCGCCGCCGGTGTTCCCTTCGAGTACGAAAATCGCTTAAGGCGCTTCGACGGCAAATACCGGTGGTTTGACGTCCGGGGCGTTCCAATTCGGGATGACTCTGGGCGCATTACCCGTTGGTATCTTCTCCTGACGGACATCGAGGATCGCACGCAAGCACTGGCGCGCTTGCAGCAGATGCAATCGGATTTCGCCCATATGAACCGCGTGAGCATGATGGGAGAATTGGCAGCCTCGCTCTCTCACGAGATCGCGCAACCGATCGCCAGTGCGCGCAATAATGCCCGCGCGGCCCAGAATTTTCTGAAGATGCAGCCGCCGGACCTGGGCGAGGTCTGGGAAGCACTCTCCAGTGCCGTTGGGGACGCAGATCGAGCCGGAGAAATCATTGACCGCATCCGTGAGCAGATGAAGAAAGCGCCGCCGCGAAAGCATCGTTTTGATCTTAACGCAGCAATCAATGAAGTGATTGTGTTGGCGCAAAGCGTGATCCTCAGGAATGGCGTCTCGGTCCAGAACCGGCTTGCGGATGGATTGTTTCCCGTTCAGGGGGATCGCGTTCAGCTGCAACAAGTCGTCCTGAACCTGATCCTGAACGCGGTTGAGGCAATGGGCTCGGCTGACGCTGGTCCACGAGAGCTGTTAATCAGCACCGAGCAAGACGACACCGGCGTTCTCGTGGCGGTGCGTGATACCGGGCCGGGCATCGCGCCCATGCACTTCGAGCGCGTTTTCGAGGCATTCTACACCACGAAACCGAGCGGCGTGGGGATGGGACTGTCGATATGCCGGTCCATCATCGATGCTCATGGGGGCCGGCTGTGGGCCGATGCGAACGAACCGCGCGGCGCCGTATTTCAGTTCACCTTGCCCGGCGCTGAAAGAGAGCTCACGAATCCTCTTCAATCGGTTCGCCGGACGTGAGGACCGCCTGAAGGCACCGTTTCAGATCCTGTTCATCCACCGGCTTGCGAAGGTAACAGACGACCCCGTCATTCACGGCGCGGATCCGGTCAACATCATTGGGGTAGGCAGTCACGAGGATCGTCGGAATCGCGCGGCCGGCATCGACGAGGTGTCGATAAAGTTCGATCCCGGTCATCGCTGGCATGTGGACATCGGCGATCAGGCAGGCCGGTTCGGCGAGACGAGGGGATGCGAGGAAATCGGCCGCCGAGGGGAAAACCTCGACGGCATAACCCAGCGATCTCATGAGCCGTTTCATCGACTCGCGAAAGAACCGGTCATCTTCAACGACCGAAACCAATACCTTTTTCATCATGCCGCCTATGGCCGTTCGCGAGACCCGTCGTGGGGCAGCCAACTATGCGGACGCTCCGCATGGAATTGCTCGATTTGTGCGAGAATGCCATCGGCGCAACGCCGACGTCCCATAAACTTTGGCTTATCTCGACGACAATTGCGGAGCTGAGCCGCCAAGGCTTGTGGTCGAGGACTTCGGCTGAGCGAACGCGGTCGCTGGGATCATAGGCGACCGCTAGGACCAAATCCGAGCGCCGTAAGCCTTCGTATCGACGTCTTGCCACCTTTGGATGGCCGACGTCGACCTACGCTCAATTGAGCCGCTGGTGACGATCCTCTTAGTCTGCATGCGTCTGAAAAGCGCACAGGCCAGAGGAGAGAACAATGTCTCACCACTTGGAAAGTCACGGGTCCGACAAAGCCAAGCGATGCGCAATCTGTGGTGGCAAGTTTGGTCTCGTTCGGCATTATTCGTGGCGAACCCAGCTTTGCTCCAGGAAGTGTGTCGATCGCTTCAGAACTCGCCGCCAAAGGTACGGTAATTGGATGGGCTGGCTCCAAATCACCTTCGTCCGGCTGCCCCACACCGCGCAAGGGCCTTACAGCGTTTCAGAGGCAAAGAATATTTGAAGACAGCGCAGGCTTTGCTCCGTACCGCCAAAACCATGACTTACGGATCGATTGCGGGTCAGCTCAAAGACTTGCCGATGACGACCAGCGGTGAGCTGGGAAGCGTTCGCTCGATGACGCAGCCAAAGCATTGGCTCGATCGGCTGCTATCGGACCAAGCGAAATCGAACTTCAGCCGAAAAATCGACTGTCCGGGGCAAAGGGCCAATGTGGTTGCCTCGAGGGAGATGTGACGGCAAATGTTGTATCAGGCCTATCAAGCGCATGCTGATGTCATGGCGCCGCTGCGGGTTCTGGCGCAGGCGACTGGCGCATTCCTGAAGCAGCCGTGGCCGGGCTTCGGCGACAATCTCATGGTCCGCACTATGGCCGCCGCCTGCGAGTTGGTTTCGCGGGCCGGCATGTCCCACAGACGCCCGCCCTTCGCCATCGAGACGACGGTCGTCGATGGCCGCGAGGTCGCCGTGAGCGAAGAGGACGCAGTCGTCACGCCGTTCGGCAATCTGCTGCATTTCGCCAAGGAGGGCGGCGCCGAGCAGCCGCGTGTGCTGCTCGTGGCACCGATGTCCGGCCATTTCGCGACGCTGCTGCGCGGCACGGTCAAAACGTTGCTCCCTGACCACGACGTCTACATCACCGACTGGAAGAACGCGCGCGCCGTGTCGCCATTGCACGGACGTTTCGATCTCGACGATTTCATCGACACAATCATAGAATTCGTCAATTTCCTCGGCCCGAAGAGCAATGTCATCGCGGTGTGCCAGCCGGCCGTTCCTGTGTTTGCCGCGGTGTCGCTGATGGCGGCCGCCGGCGATCAGAATCAGCCGGCGACCATGACGCTGATGGGCGGTCCGATCGACACGCGAATCAATCCGACGCAGGTCAATCTGCTGGCTACCACACGCGATCTCGAATGGTTCGAACGGAACGTCATCACCTCGGTGCCGCTGCGCTATCCCGGCGCATTCCGCCGGGTCTATCCAGGGTTCCTGCAGCTCGCGGGGTTCATGACCATGAACCTCGACCGCCATGTCAACGCCCATGTCGACCTGTTTCATCACCTGGTGAAGGGCGATGGCGAGAGTGCCGAGGCCACGCGCCGCTTCTATGACGAATATACGGCTGTCATGGATCTGCCGGCGGAGTTCTACCTGCAGACGATCCGCGAAGTGTTCCAGGAGCACTCGCTGTCGCTCGGCCGTCTCGTCTCGCGTGGCCGTAAGGCGGAGCCGCAGGCGATCCGGCAGACCGCGCTGCTGACCATCGAGGGCGAGAACGACGATATCTGCGCCGCCGGCCAGACCTCGGCCGCGCACGCGCTGTGCTCTGGTCTCTCTGCGGCCAAGAAGGCCCAGCACATCCAGCCCCAGGTCGGCCATTATGGCGTCTTCAACGGCCGCCGCTGGGCGACCGAGATCTATCCGGTGCTGCGCGAGTTCATCCGCACCCACGGCTGAGGCAAGGGCCGAACGGCCGATCGCTAGCCGATCGTCTCGCGTGCCTGCTGGGGAAAATGGGGCTATTCAGGTCGAGAGATTAGGACTAGAAAATGCACGGTTGGGCAAAGCTTGCAAACCAAAGGCAAACGCTGGTTTTCGTGATCGTTTAATCCGAGCAGCAGCGATGTCTGACGCAACCTCCACCGTGCTGGTCATTGACGACGATCCGGACCTCCGCGCGTCGGTCGGACGCCTGCTGCGATCGCTCGGCATCAATGCTCAGCTATTTGCGTCCATTTCCGAATTCCTCAAATCCGACCTGCCCGATTGCCCGACCTGCCTGGTGCTCGATGTCAGGTTGCCGGGGCAGAGCGGCCTCGATCTACAGCGCGAGCTCGCTCAAGCCAAAAGGGAACTTCCGATCATCTTCATTACGGGGCACGGCGACATCCCGATGTCGGTGCAAGCGATGAAGGGCGGCGCGATCGAATTCCTGACCAAGCCATTCCGCGATCAGGATCTCCTCGATGCCATTCAGCTCGGCCTCTCCCGCGACCGTGCACGGCGGGAAAATGAGCAGGACATGGCCGCTCTCAGGGAGCGCTTCGGGTCACTGAGCCCCAGGGAGCGCGAAATCGTTATTCAGGTCGCTCGCGGCCGCCTGAGCAAACAGATTGCCCACGATATCGGCATCTCGGAGGCCACGGTGAAGGTGCATCGCAGTCGGGCGATGCACAAGATGGAGGCCCGTTCGCTTCCCGAGCTCGGCCGAATAGCCGACAAGCTCAAGCTGGTATCTGACGAGCCGCAACGCTCCTGAGCTCTACGCTTTGCGCGACGCGCCATTCGCTTGGCCGGATAAGCGGTGTCAAGCACCCCCTCGTTTTATCCGCCATTACCGCCCGGTCGAAGCGGTCACGCGCTGGGGGCCTGTAAATTTAGGTTTAGGAAAGGCATCCGCATCGGTATTTGCGCGCAACCCGCGTGCAATAGCATGCAGGACCTCAAGCCTTCACATTACGTCTCACAAGGATCTTTGCCGAGAAATGGCCCTCCAACGCACGCGAGGCCCCATGCACGCATCAGGATCGACTACAGCTTTCGGGCGTTCGCCCTCATCTGAGTCCTCGGAGCCGGTACAATTTCATCCTGAGCCGCGACTCTACACGGGACGCGCCGTTCAGAACCCGGATACCGACGAGCCATTCTTCGAAGAACGGATTAAGGCGGCTCGCACGGCGCCAACCGAAGTTTCATTCGGACGGTTTCGCCTGTTCCCGACACAGTTTCTTCTGCTTGAGGGCGACACGCCGGCGTCCCTCGGGAGCCGTGCTCTGGAAATCCTGATTGTTTTGCTTGAGCGACCAGGTGCGCTGGTCAGTAAGCAAGAATTGATGGCTCGCGTTTGGCCAAATGTTTTTGTCGAGCCTGCCAATCTCACCGTCCATATTTCTGCATTGCGTCGGACGCTTTGCGACGGACGAGACGGCAATCGGTTCATCATCAATATTCCCGGGCGAGGCTACAGCTTCGTCGCTCCAGTCGCCGTCGCCGATGGCCGATGAGATGGAGCATGACGTGCTGGGGATCGCGCTGCGGGGCGATCGTGCGGCGTTGCTGCGCTTTGGGGTCCGGAACGGCAAAAAACCCCTGAAAGCGGAATGCTTTCAAGGGCTTGATCTGGTTGCGGGGGCAGGATTT
>NZ_BMJQ01000030.1 GCF_014643535.1 Aliidongia dinghuensis
TTCTTGTTCCCAGACACCGAACCTGCACTCCGCGCTCTCCGACAGTTGCAAAACGGCGCCGTTAGAACAATCAATCTGAGGGTAAATGATCGTGTCCAGGAGGGGCATCAAGATGCGTAATCGAGCACATAGGCGAGCTGGGCGGCCGAGATCGCCACCACGCCATCCGCCGGCGACGGCTGGACGAAACAGCCCTTCTCCAGCCGTTTGGCATAAAGAGACATGCCGATGCCATCGTGCCAGACGATCTTGATCAGGTCCGCCTTGGCGCCGCGGAAGACGAAGAGGTCACCCGCGTGCGGGTCCCGGCCGAGCACCTGTTTGACCTGCACGAGATAGGTGACCATGTCGGCCTCGAGCATCCCATATGCATGGACAGGCCGGTGGATCGCACCAAGTTTTTCCAGGAGCGGCCGCGCGAGTCTACTCAGCAGCATCTCGATATCGAGCGTTCCCACCAACCGCAAGAGCGTCGGTCCGGGCGCGTAGGCAGCCTTTCGCTCCAACGCGACGAACCCTCGCGCGCTTAAAACGGCCACCATACGACAGGCTGTCGAAACTGGCAGTTCTGTTCTGGCGGCTGCCGTCTCTACATCCCGTTCACCACCGTGGAGGAGGCTCTCCAATAAAAGCAGGCCCATTTCGAGGCTATGCGCCGCGGACCGTCATTTTCTCACGATGTAAAAAAATCGTCGACCACACATTGCCCGGGCTGCCTGAATCAATTAATGTTCGGAAATTAGGTCAATCGTACTAATGGAGATCTGACCGTGCATGCTGAAATCCTTGCTGAGCGTCTTAGGCAGGCTTACCTCAAAGGCGGCGTACCGCCTCTGCGCGATGGCCTCGCGCCGAACGACGCCGCGGCGGCCTATGCCGTGCAGGCCCTGAACACCCAAATCTGGATATCGGAAGGTCGCCGGGTCGTCGGCCGGAAAATCGGATTAACGTCCCGCTCGGTGCAGGCACAGTTAGGCGTCGATCAGCCCGACTATGGCACCCTGTTTGCCGACATGCTGATCGAGGACGGCGGAGTCCTTCTCGCCTCTCGCGTCTTGCAGCCCAAGGCGGAGGCTGAGGTGGCGCTCGTGCTGCGCGACAGCATCGACGACCGTCGCGCCACGCCGGAGGCGGTTCGCGCTGCTACGGATTACATCGTTGCCGCGATCGAGATCGTCGACAGCCGTATTGCCGACTGGAAGATCACTTTCGCCGATACCGTCGCCGACAATGGTTCATCCGCTTTCTTCGTGCTGGGGCGCGAGCGGCGGCGTCTGGCGGGCCTCGATCTACGGAGTTGCACCATGCGATTGGAGGTAAACGGACAAACCGCTTCCGAGGGCGTCGGCGCTGCTTGCATGGGCGACCCGTTGATTGCCGCCGCCTGGCTTGCCCGGACCTTCGCTGAGGCCGGCGAGCCGCTGCAGGCGGGCGACATCATTTTGAGCGGGGCACTGGGACCCATGGTGCCCCTTACACCCGGCGACGGAGTAAAGGCAGTAATAGACGGCCTTGGCGAAGTGGCCTTCTCATTCAGGAACGATCGGCAATGAGCGGAAAAGTGCGAGTCGCCATCATAGGCTCAGGCAATATTGCAACGGACCTGATGTTCAAGGTGATGCGCCTGTCCGAGCATCTCGAGGTAGCCGCAATGGTTGGCGTCGATCCAGCATCGGACGGACTCGCCCGGGCAAAACGGCTAGGGGTCGCTACGAGTGCGCAAGGCATAGACGGCCTGATGGCACTACCCGATTTCAAAGAGGTCGAGATCGTGTTCGACGCTACCTCGGCGAGCGCGCACGCTCGTCACGACGAGGTATTGCGGAAAGCGGGCAGGCGGGTCGTCGACTTGACGCCGGCGGCGCTGGGTCCGTACGTGATTCCACCGGTCAACGGTGACGCCCATCTCGACGCGCCGAACGTCAACATGGTCACGTGCGGTGGTCAGGCGACAATCCCGATCGTCTGGGCCGTAAACCGGATCGCGCCGGTGATCTACGGCGAAATCGTGGCGTCGATTGCATCCAAATCGGCGGGTCCGGGGACGCGGGCAAATATCGACGAGTTCACGGAGACGACCTCCAAAGCGATTGAAGTGGTCGGGGGCGCACGTCGCGGCAAGGCAGTGATCATACTCAATCCCGCGGAGCCGCCGCTGATCATGCGCGACACTGTTTATTGTCTTTGCCAGGACAGTGACCAGACGGCGATCGAAGCATCCGTTAAAGAGATGGTAGCAGCCGTCCAGGACTATGTGCCGGGCTATCGGCTGAAGCAGCGTGTGCAGTTCGAGCGCTACGGCCACAACAACCTTTTGCAGATACCCGAGATGGGGGAAGCCTTCGCAGGCCTTAAGGTTACCGTCTTCCTAGAAGTGGAGGGGGCGGCACATTACCTGCCCGCCTACGCCGGCAATCTCGACATCATGACCTCGGCGGCCCTCAGAACCGCCGAACGCATTGCCATCCGAAAGAGGGCCGCGGCATGACCAATCCGACGCGAAAGCTGTATATCCAGGACGTGACCTTGCGCGATGGCATGCACGCGATCCGTCACCGATACACGCTCGATCATGTGCGCCGCATCGCGGCTGCCTTGGATGCGGCGAAGGTGGACGCTATCGAGGTTGCGCATGGGGATGGCCTTTCCGGATCATCCTTCAACTACGGATTCGGCGCTCACACGGACTGGGACTGGATTGCCGCGGTCTCCGAAGTTCTCAAGCACGCGGTCCTGACCACTCTCCTTCTGCCGGGCATCGGCACTGTCCACGACCTCAAGCGCGCCTACGAACTTGGTGTCCGCTCGGTGCGCATCGCGACACATTGCACCGAGGCCGATGTCGCCAAGCAGCACATCGAGGCCGCGTGCGGCCTGGGCATGGACGTATCGGGGTTCCTCATGATGAGTCACATGAGTCCACCCGACGCGCTCGCTGCCCAAGCGAAGCTGATGGAGAGCTACGGCGCCAGATGTGTCTATGTGACGGACAGCGGCGGGGCCATGACCATGGACGACGTTGCGCTGCGGCTGCAGGCTTATGATCGCGTCCTGAAGCCGGAAACCGAACGCGGCATCCACGCGCATCACAACCTTTCACTCGGCGTCGCCAACTCGATCGCGGCCGTACAAAATGGCGCGGTGCGGGTCGATGCTTCACTTGCCGGAATGGGGGCGGGCGCCGGCAATGCGCCACTGGAGGTCTTTATCGCCGCAGCCGACGCCTACGGATGGGACCATGGAACGGATCTCTTCAAATTGATGGATGCCGCCGAGGATCTCGTCCGTCCTCTGCAGGACCGCCCGGTGCGTGTGGATCGGGAAACGCTCAGCCTCGGCTATGCCGGGGTCTATTCCAGTTTCCTCCGACACGCCGAGCGCGCTGCCGAGACCTATGGGCTGGACACACGCGCCATCCTTCTGGAACTGGGCCGGCGCAAGATGGTGGGCGGTCAGGAAGACATGATCGTCGATGTCGCCTTGGATCTGGCCAAGTCCAGATGAATCCCCGCAGAAGGTCCACACCAGCGGCCGCTCCCCCGCGCCGCTATTCCATCGACAATTCCGCCTGAAGCCGTTGCCCGGCCTTACCACGCCCGCGGCAGCATAGCTCTGCTCCAACTGGGCGTCCGACCAACCTTCGCGACACGTCGCTAGATCAAATCACGTTTAGACGGAAACGTCTAAACGTGTGAATTTGATCTATATTCTGTATCGATGCGGATTCCGACCGAAGCCGGCCGGGTATTCCGATTTGACGCCGGCCAGCGTTCCGATTTGAAGCCGGCCAGGTTCCGATCAATCGTCGGCCACCTGGCTACCGGCTTTCGGCGTTTTCCCTTGGGTCAGCAACTCGGGCATCAGGACCTCGTGATCATTCACGGGGAGCACCTGATGCCGGCGAAGAGAGAGCTGACGATGAGGCAGATACGACAGATATTGCGGCTCGTCCGCGACGGCGTCAGTGCGCGCGAGATCGGGCGGATGCTCGGTGTGGCGCGCAGCACGATCCAGGACAATCTAAAGCGAGCGGAGGCGGCGGGCTTGGCCTGGCCGCTGCCGGGCGATCTGACCGACGACGTGCTGGAGGACCGGCTGTTCGCCCGCGCCGGCGTGCAGCGCGGGTTGCGTCGCCGCCCCGAGCCGGACTGGTCGGCGCTGGCCTGCGAACTGAAGCGGCCCGGCGTCAATCTGATGGTGCTGTGGGAGGAATATCGCGAGCCCCACCCGGCGGGCTATGGCTACAGCCGTTATGTTGCGGCCCTGGTTATGTGGCGCCGCCGGGGAGAAGACCGGTTGTCAATCGGCAGGCAATAATGGCTCTGACTCATGTGTGGATGGCCCCCGGTCTGCAAGAGTTTTGTCGCATGAAGCATTCAGTCGCTTGCGGTCATGTGTCCGGCCTTTACGGCGGTCGGCATAGACCGCTGGCCCTGATGGGTTCCGCAGATCGAGGCCTAATCAAATTTCCGGGGTATGACTGGCACTCTGGCGGCAGTTGAAGAAGCAGGGATTCCGCGGCTGCCTTCGCGTGGTCACCGAATGGGCTACACGCCGGAGGCAGGCAGACAAGGCGGAGGGTGCTCTCAGCCGGACGCCTGGAGCACGAACGATCGCCCGGTTTCTCACGGTCGAGCGTGACCGGCTATCGAAAGCCGAGACAGTCATGGTCGCGGCGATCGAAGCCGGTGTCCCGTCGCTCGTTGAGGCGCGCGAGATCATCGCCACATTCCAGGCCATGATCCGGAAGAGGATGCTGGCGGCTCTCGATCCCTGGATCGAACGCGCTCGCGCTAGCCTCGTCGCATCCTTCGCCAACGGTGTCGTCAAAGACAAGGCGGCCGTCAGCGCGGCGATCACTTCGCCCTGGTCGAATGGTCCGGCCGAGGGGCAGATCACCAAGCTCAAGCTCGTCAAGCGCCAGATGTACGGTCGGGGCAAGATCGACCTCCTGGAGGCCCGTGTCGTCGGCGTCGTAGATGCCTGACGTCATCAAATGTGCGTCAGAGCCAATGTTCCACGCCGAATAACAAGCTCGCCGGCTGCGACTGGATCCGTGCCCGCCATAATCTGCTGATCACCGGCCCGTGCGGCGTCGGCAAGAGCTGGCTCGCCTGCGCACTCGGACAGAAGGCCTGTAGGGAGGATCTCTCCGTCACCTACCATCGTGTGCCCCGCCTGTTCCAGGCCCTGGCACCGGGCGCTACGCCAGGACCCTGCGCCAGATCGCCCGCGTCGATCTACTCATCCTCGACGACTGGGGGCCGGAGACGCTCACCGCCGACCAGCGCCGCGATCTGCTGGAGATCGTCGAAGACCGCTACGACGCCCGCTCGATCATCGTCACCAGCCAGGTCCCGATCGACCGCTGGTATGAGATCATCGGCAACCCGACGATCGGCGACGCCATCCTCGACCGGCTTGTCCACAATGCCTACCGCATCGACCTCACCGGCGAGAGCCTCCGGAAGAACAAGGTCTCCGAACCCGTCAAACCCGCCGCCGCTTGACCGACCACGCGGACACCATCAATCATCCACACTGACCCAACGGGACGACGCCCAGGTGGCCCGCTTCAGATTGGAATGCATGGCCGGCTTCGTCGGAATCCGCAGTATCGACGAGCGGATTCACATGTTTTGGCGATTCTGCCAAAAAGACGATCCGCTCTAGAAGCCATGGCTTCATAAGTGTGACTGGAGCCAACCGGTTACGGTCGGCGTTACTTCAGTGTTTGTCGGCGCTGATCCAGAGCTTTGTCATGCCGTAAACGACGTAGTTGGGTATAAAGACGTAGCTGTTCTCTCCCCGAGAGAGCCGGAATTTATCAAGCCGTTCGATCAGGCATTGGAACGCAAGCCGCAGTTCGCCGCGTGCCAACTGGTTGCCGATGCATATATGCGGGCCGAAGCCGAAGGCCAGGTGCGATTTGACGTTCTGACGCGCGAGGTCGAGTTTTTCCGGCTCCGCGAAGACGGCCGGATCGCGATTTGCCGCGCCATAGCGCACTTCGACCATCGCGCCTGCCGGAATGGTGACGCCCGCGATATCGGTGTCCTCCATCACGCGACGAAACAGCGTTTGCACGGGCGACATGGCCCGGAGCGTTTCTTCGACGAATGCGCCGAGAAGATCCGGAGCGCCGCGCAGCCGCGATACAATATCCCGATCCTCGGCCAACAGCTTCATGCCGGCGGCAAGTGTGGTCGTGGTCGTTTCGTTGCCTGCCACGATCAACTGCCGCATGATGCTTTGCAGCTCGCCCATCTCCAGGCGCCGGCCGTCCACTTCGGCATGGACCAGACGGCTGAGCAGTTGCTCGTTCGGCTCCCTCCTAACCTGTGCAATGGCATCGGCAAAGTACCGCTGCATCTCGATGCAGGTGTGGGCGACCTCGATCTGGCGTTCTCGGCTGAGCGTTGGATCCTGCACCAAGACCACGGCGTCGGACCAAATTTTGAAGCGGTCCATGTCCTTGGATCGTACGCCGAGCTGCTCAGCAATGACGATCATCGGCAGCTTGATTGCAAAATCGGCGACGAATTCGATCTCGCCATGGGCACCCAAGGTTTCGATCAGGCCGTCGATCAAACCATGAATGATCTCGTTGATCCGCGGTTCCAGCGCGAGGATCTTGGCTGGCGCAAACGCTTTGTCGACCAATTGCCGATAGGTGCGGTGTTCCGGCGGATCCTGGGACTGCAACGTGTCCATCGGGCGCCAGCCGTGGGCATCGTAGATCTGGTCCACTTCTTCTCGTGCGGCGTTCGCCCGGGATGCCCCCAGGCCGCTGCGGCTTGAAAACGTCTTGACGTCCAGCAGCACTCTGCGCACATCCTGGTAGCGTGTAAGGATATAGTTGCCGGTAACTGGGTCTTTATAGACAGGTTCGCGATCCCGAAGGTGGTCATAGGCTGCAAAAGGACATGATTGGATCGATGGCGCAGTAAAGCTTAAGACGTCGGTCGCGTCGGCAAGCGCTATAGCATCCTGATTCATGATCGTCCTCCTTGTTTCCCCCGGCGCATCACCTGCAATCGGCGCTCTATCCGAAGCAGGGCGCTCGTCTTGATGACTCTTCCTGTTCTTCTAAGCAGCGAATTCACGGCACGCGCCATTTGCTGCCGCAGGGGATCTGATCGGGATGATGCCCGAGACTCTCGGGAAGCTCGACCTAGCGCCCCAGCGCGCGCTTCCTGTTATTGTCGCGCGGTTAGTGCAAATGTTTTCCTGCCTGATACGGCATATGTCAAGGGCCTCGGCGGCCAAGTGCCCAGGATGCGCGAGCTCGGCCGGGCGCTGCGGCATAAGGCTCCCGCCGTAAGGAAACGCCCGGCTGCTGGATTGTCGTCTCCTGAGTCGTTGCTGCCGGGGTAGCCCATCGGGCCACTGCGCTGCCACCGTTCGGCAGGCCATCCTCGGGCTTGATACAAAACGATCGATCTATATGCTGAGCTGTAAGGAGATGCGCGCCGTGGACGATCTCTGGATCGGCGACAGCACGAGCATGCCTGCGCGATTCTCCAGAACCTTGCAACGAAGCTGGATAAAATGACGAAGAGGCTGGCAGGAAAGATCGCGATGATCACCGGTGGTGCCTCGGGCTTGGGCGAAAGCCAAGCACGACGGTTCGCGCATGAAGGCGCCCAGGTTGTCGTGTGCGATGTAAACGAGGCAAAAGGAATGGCTGTAGCGCAGGATATCGGCGCGCAGTTCCTGCTGCTGGACGTACGGTCGGAAAGCGCGTTCCGGGCCGCGATCGAAGCGACCGTATCGCAATGGGGCCGCTTCGACATCTTAGTAAACAACGCGGGCGTTGCCAGGGTCGGCACGCCCGAGACGATCGAGGAGGCCGACTACCGCCTGGTCATGTCGGTCTGCGTGGATGGGACAGTGTTCGGGTGCAAGCATGCGATCCCGGCGATGGTGGCCTCGGGCGGTGGGGCGATCGTCAACATCGCGTCGATCGCCTCTATGCGCGGGATTCCATATGCTGCGGGCTATTCAGCGGCGAAGGGCGCGGTGGAGGCATATACCCGGTCGGTCGCTGCCCACTGCAAGCTCAACAACCTGAACGTCAGGTGCAATTCGGTGCATCCTGGCGGCTTCGCGACGCCCATGCTCGGGAAAACGATCGAAGATCTCCGCAAGAATGCCAATTCAACGGGGCAGTTGCAGAATAGAGCGGCCAACATGTTGGGCGATCCGGTGGAGGTCGCGAACTTGGTACTTTTCCTCGCCTCGGACGAGGCTAAGTGGATCAACGGCCAGCGCTTCGTCATCGATAATGGCGATACGATTGCCGTGCCGAGCGGGAAGTGACGGAAAGATCGGGCGCCCCCACCCTGCGGGCGCATCTGCGGTAGCCGTTCGGGCGCCGGGGAGGCCTCGGCACCCTTCGGGCTTCGTTGGTCAGAATTAGACAGCGAAGGTCTCAGCGTCCACCGCATAGAGTAGCGTCGCCTTGGCCATCGCCGCCGCGCGCAGACCGAGCGCCTCGGGGACGATCTGCTCGACATAGAAGCGCCCCGCCGCCTGCTTCATCCGAAGGAAGCTCGGCTCGCTCCCGCTTCGTGCCGCAAGGCGGCCGCTCTTCTCCATCAGCCAGCCGCACACCCCGACCGACAACATCGTCAGGAATGGATAGCTCGCTGCAAGCCGGTCGTCGGCATCGCAACCGAGCAGGTTGCGGCCGACCTCCTCGCACGCATCGATCAACTGCCTCAGACCGGCATCCTCGGCCTCGGTGCGCATCTCGGCGAGCAGGCGGAAGAGCGTCGCCCCATTGTCCATGCTCAGCTTGCGGCCGACGAGATCGGCGGCCTGGATGCCATTGGTGCCTTCGTAGATCGGGGTGATGCGCGCATCGCGGAAATGCTGGGCGGCGCCGGTCTCCTCGATATAGCCCATGCCGCCATGCACCTGCAGTCCCAGGCTGGCGACCTCGTTGCCGAGGTCGGTCGGGTGCGCCTTGGCGAGTGGGGTAAGAAGCTCGACCCGACTGCCCGCCTCCGCATCGCCGGCACGGCTGCGATCGAGCTGACCAAAGGCATAATAGACCAAAGCGCGCGCCGCCTGCGTCTGGGCCTTCATGCGAAGCAGCATGCGTCGGACGTCGGGATGCTCAACGATTGCGACGGCTTTACCGTCGCGGTATCCCTGCACGCGCTCACAGGCGTAGGCGACGGCCCGCTGGGTGGCGCGCTCCGCGACCTCTACGCCCTGCAAGCCCACATTGAGCCGCGCATTGTTCATCATCGTGAACATGCCGCGAATTCCGCCCAGCTCGGTGCCGATCAATTCGCCGATGCAATCGTCGTGGTCGCCGAAGCTCAGCACGCAGGTGGGGGATGCGTGCAGTCCCATCTTGTGCTCGATCGAGACGGCGTGGACGTCGTTGAACGCTCCCGGCGTGCCGTCGTCGTTCAACCGGTATTTCGGAACCAGAAACAGGGATAAGCCCTTGGTGCCGGGAGGGGCGCCGGCCGTCCTGGCGAGCACGAGATGGACGATGTTTTCCGCCATGTCATGGTCGCCGAATGAAATGTAAATCTTGGTACCCTTGATCTTCCACTTGCCATCACCGATGGATTCGGCCTTGGTCTTGACGGCACCAACGTCGGATCCCGCCTGCGGCTCGGTTAGGTTCATCGTGCCAGTCCACTGGCCGGTGGCCAGCTTAGGAAGGTAGAGCGCTTTCTGCTCGGGCGAGCCATGATGCTGCAGTGCTTCCAGCGCCCCGACGATGAGCATCGGGGCGAGGGCGAAACCCAAGTTGGCGGTACCCAGTGTTTCCAGCACCGCCGCCGAGAGGCTTACAGGCAAGCCCTGGCCGCCGAATTCGACGGGAGAGCCGATCGTGCCCCAGCCGCCCTCGACATAGGCGCGATACGCGGCGATGAAGCCCGCAGGCATTTTCACGCCATCCTTGGTCCAGCGCGGCCCTTCGGTATCGCCCACCCGTTCGAGCGGCGCCCATTCGCCGGCGGCGAATTGCCCGACCCCTTCAAGCACGGCGTCGACCAGGCCGGACGTGGCCTCTGGGCTGATCTCGCCGAGGCGGACGATATGATCGAGCACGAAACGCTGTTCGGCGGTGGCTGCTGTAAACATCAGGCCTCTCTTGTTCTACTTCTAGCGTCGAAACAGAAGTTCGCTGAACACCTGCAGGGAGGGGTATTCTCGGCACTTTGCAGGCGTTCGTGTGGTCGCGGAAAGCCGGGCACCTGTCGGCTCGACATGGGATCGCGCCACGAGCACCTCCCTTCGATCGTATTTATCGGTGTGAAGGCCGATTATGCTTGATCGGAGCTACGCAGGTGTGCGGGGGTGTCGACAGTGCGGCGCAACTGGTCACGCGGCCACTTCTGCATGCGCCACAGGTCCTGACACCGCATGGCATTCGACATCACCAAGGTGGAACACCCGTCCAAAGGAATCGCATGTCGCGCGTCATCCCGCAGCCTGCGGCCCCATCAGCGATTTGCTGACCAGGCGGCGCATGATCTGACCAGTACCCTCGAAGATGTCGAAGATCTTGATGTCACGATACCATTTCTCGATCAGATGCGCCTCGCTTGCGCCTTGCGGCCCAAGGATCTGCATGCAGCGGCGGATGATCAGTTCGGCCGCGACCGGGCTATAGGCCTTGGCGGCGGCCGCTTCGATGCGGTTGGAGCGGCGTTGTGCATCGAGCCATATTCCCTGATAGCACAGCAGCCGCCCCCGTTCGTAAGCGGCGGTCATCTGGTCCAGATCGCCTTCGATTGCAGCCCAGCGATGGTCGGAAAATTTGTCTCGACGCCTCTCGAGCAACTCCCTGGTCTCCTCGACCGCAGCCTTTGCGATGGAAAGTCCCATCAGGCCGACCAGCGGGCGCGAGTAGTTGAAGGAGGAAAGCGCACGACCCAGTGTCTTTGCCAGATCGTCATTGTTCGCGTCCTCGCCCTTCCAGCCGAGCATGTGATCGAGCGGAATCCGGCAGTCCTCCAGCGTCAGTGCCGTCGTCATCCAGCAGCGCAGGCCGAGCTTCGACTCGTTCGGACGCGTGATGATCAGTCCCGGCGTGTCCTTTTCCACGACGAAGGCCCGGATGCCGGCATGCTTCAGCTGCGGATCGATAGTCGCGATGATGACGATGAAGTCCGCATGCGCGCCCAGGCTGCAATATATCTTGGACCCGTTCAGTACCCAATTCTCTTCGTCGCGCCGGGCCGTGGTCGCGATCCCGCTTGTGTCGGATCCCATGCCCGGCTCGGTCATGCCGAAACCAGTGCTGCGGGCGCCGGGACGGGCATAGGGGGCGTACCATCTGTTGGCCTGCTCCGGGGTGCCCGCTTGGCCAACGACGTGATGGCCGATGCCCCGGTTCGTCGCCTCGAACAGCCATGGGTCACCGTAGGTCAGCGCCTCCACGATGGCGGTATTTCGCAGCAGGTCGCCGTCGGGGAAGGTCGGCAGGACGGAAGACACGCCATCGACGCGATCGAGAGGTACTGGGCAGCTGTCGAGCACCGCACCTGTGTTCGCCGGCAGCCGATGGTCGGCGTCGGCCTGCCGGGCGAGCGGCCGTGCGACATTGCGGGCCCAATCGAAGATCTGCGCCTGATAGGCGGTCAATTCCGGGCTGAACGAGAAGTCCATGGCAGTTCCTACGCGCTCTATGCGTCAGAGCGAGGCTGAGAAGGGAGTGATTGTCGGGTCGAAATCCAGGCAGGAGATGCCGCCGGCCGCGCGATACCATCGCTCCACGGGATGATCGGTAATGAAGCCGTGTCCGCCCAGGACCTGAAGGCTGTCGCGTGTCGCCTGGTTCGCGACAGTGCAGGCGTAGTTGACGGTTGCGGAGACTTGCCGCTCAAGTACCACCGGATCGGCATTATCAAGGTTGGAAATCGCCGCAATCAGATCGAGCTTCGCGGCACGGATCCTGATATCGGAGTCCGCCAGCATGAAAGCGGGTCCCTGGAATGCCGCGATGGTTTTGCCGAACGCCGGGCGCTCTGCCGCATAGCTGCTGGCATAGGAGACAGCGCGGGCGGCGAGACCGAGCGCAATCGATGCCGAAGTCAATCGGATCTGCGAGAGCAGCCGGCTGAGCTGATCGCCCGGGAGCGCTGCGTTCCCAAGCAGGCGATCTTCCTGGATCGGAGTATCGAAAGAGAGGGTCGCGCAGCGATGGGCGGCCAGTCCAAGCAGCGGCGAATCATCTTCAATACGGATCCCCGCATCCGACGGCTCGACGATTGCCGCACGCAGTTGCCCCTCTTCGTCGCGGCCGATCACCACGAGCGGCGTCGGGGCGACGCCGTAAGCGACCGCATGCTTCTTGCCCCGGACGATCCACCGACCGTCAGCCTGGCGCCGGATGCTGGTGCGATATTCGCCGGGGTTGCGTCCGTAACCTTCGTAAAGCGCGATGCCGACCGGCAACGTCGGATCCGCGGCGAGTGGCGTCAGATGCCGTGCTTGTTGCGAGTCCCCGCCGAGGGCCGTTAATAGGAGCGCATAATGTGAGCGGCTCGCGAGGTTGAAGGTGATTGCGGGATCGCCGTAGGCCAGCGCTTCGATCCCCAGTGCAGCCGTCAGCGGATCGATCGAGCCATTGCCGCCATGAGCTTCTGGGATCGGCCATAACAGTCCGATTTCATAAACAAGGCGAATGATCGAGTCCGGTACGTTGCGTTCCGCCTCAGCCTTCCGCGCCGCCGGATCGATGTGATCCCGGGAAATGCGCTCGACCATATCGAGCACCTGCTGCTGCTCGCTTGAAAGATCGAAATCCAAATTTCGCCCTCCTTGAAGGCTCGATGCCGTAGGTGGGCACGCATGTCTGCCCGACCATGATCCTGACGCGCCTGTTCTCGAACTGGCATCCACCGCGTTTCATACCGTCGCGGGTGGAGCTCCGGTCTGGCCTGGGCGGTTCGCTGCGGCTCCCCATCCAGTTCCCTTTTCTAACCGGCAATAACATAAAGCGATTGACCTATATGGCAAGTCCGATTTCCCTCCCTGCAGCACGCTCAAGATTCATCCGGGCGGCATGCTGAAAAGGCTTCGTAAGCCATAGGCTGGGCTGACTTTCGGATGGATCTCAGTACTAGCAATAGAAAGCTGGCAATACATAAGACCTAAGGTAATGTGTCGATGATGGTGCAGCCCATGGCGATTGCTGCGGTAGAGGGCCTGTGGACGCTCTAACAGGCTGCGGAAGATCCGGGAAATGACCCGTTGGTTCACGAGACCGATTTATCGACGGACCTTGCGGCAATCTGCCTGTTTGAGGGGATTGGGGAGTCGTTACGCATTGCCGTAAGAGGTGGGGTAACTTCCACAAACGATCTGCGTTAACATTATAGGCTCGTCGGGGCTGCCAGCTCTGGCGATCTCTGCTGTCAGACGCGCTTATTTGCTTGCGGACGGTGCCCCAAAAGCAGTGCGATCGTTTGCTTACCTGACACCTTCGCCGCCCATTCGATTGAATATGGACATTTTTCTGCAGCTCTCATACTTGGTTTCCGCGTTTCACCACGGAGCACCGGTTTGGCAATGATGCGCATTTCAACTGGCAGGGCGGCGACCGCTGCGTGCCGGATCGCGGTTGCGGCATTGCGGCGACGGACTGGAAGCTTCTACGGGTAGCATCGGAACGCGGGGCGACCCGACCGGTCTCAAACGCGCTATTTTTCGGCTGGGGCAATCAGGTATGGAAGCCATTGATACACGTGATGCGCTGAAGGTCGCGGCGATGCGCCTGTTCGCCGAGCGGGGCGTTGAGGCGGTGAGCGTACGGGACATCATCCTTGAGTCAGGTGCAAAAAATGGCGGTTCGCTCAATTATTACTTCGGCACGAAGGAAGGGCTGATCGCGGAACTGCTCCGCGAGATATTCGAGGCCGCCAGCGAACATTGGCTCGATGGGCTGAGCGAGCTGTTGAAGAAGGGCGGTCCAGCGAGCGTGCGCGAGGTGGTGCGAATTATCGCCTATGCTCCGCCGCTGTTGTTGCGCGGCGAACAGTATCCGACCGGGGCGCGGTTCTTGGCCAGCCTGCTATTCACGCGGCGCAAATTCGTGGCTGAGCAGATGCGGTTGATGAACCTGTCGGTATTCAATCGTTTGCTCGCCTATGTCCGGGAGCTTCAGCCCAATATTCCTGACAGCGTGATGGGGCAACGCCTCGTCTTCGTGGCCTGGTATATGTCAGCGATCCTGAGCGCGCGCGAGGCCGCCTTCAGTCAGAGCCGTGGCAATTCCAAACTGTGGACGCAGGCGAACGCACTGGGAAATCTAGTCGATACTGCTACCGCTCTGATCGAGGCGCCGGTCGAAGACGGGTTGAACAATCCAGATCCCGCCGAACAACTGCGTGCCCCGCCGCGGAGCACGAAAAAACCGGCGGCTCGGGCAAGCCGGCGCGGGCGTGCCGCATCGGTGGAGTAACCTCCGCGCCCCGCGGTGGGCGGGGCATTCCGATAGGATCGATCTTTGCGACAGACCGCTTCGCCGTCGGAAGCGGCGCAACCGCTTTCAATTTCCTCGCCTGCGTAGTATGATCGTTTTAAATCGGCGGCCGGACGCATGTGCGGCCCTTGAAGCGCGTGGACTCCGCGCCGCGTGGCCGGTTCCCGCGAACAATCTGTAAGGGTTCGCCGCAGCTGCACGCTCGGCGCGGCGATGAGCGCAGGAGAGGTGAATTGAACATCGACCAAATTCGCTACAAACGCCTGGGTTATGTCGCGCTGACGGTGACAGATCCAGCGCGATCGCTCGCATTCTATCGCGACATCGTAGGGGTGCATGCGTTCGAGGGTGACCAGGACACTGTTTTCCTTTGCTGCAGCGACCGCCATCACGATCTCATGCTCTCACGCGGCGCAACGCCGGCGTTGAAGCGGATCGGATGGGAGATGGAATCGCCCGAGGCGCTGGCCGCGCTGGTGGCGCATATGGGCGAGATCGGCGTCTCGATGTTTCCCGTCGATGCGGCGGAGGCGTCCTTGCTGAGGATCTCGAATGCCTATCGCATGAGCGAGCCGACGACCGGTGCGACATTCGAGTTTTATAGCGCGATGGAAAAGGCGCCGCAGGCATATACCCCAACGCACACCAATGTGTCGCGGCTTGGTCATGTCGTGCTCAGCAGCCCGCGCAAGTCCGAGACCGAGAAGTTCTTGCTGGAGCATATGAATTTTAGGATAAGCGACCAGATTGGGCCGATCGTGACCTTCATGCGATGCTTCCCCAATCCGCTGCATCACAGCTTCGGGGTTGGGCATGGCGACGCGTCCAAACTGGGCCATATCAATTTCATGGTGACGGACGTCGATGATATCGGCCGTGCCAACAACCGCATGAAGCGGAACAGTGTGCCGATCGTTTACGGGCCGGGCCGCCATCCGACATCCAACTCCGTATTCTTCTACTTCCTGGACCCGGATGGCATCACCGTCGAATACAGCTTCGGGATGGAGGAATTCCCGGAAGAAGGCGCGCGCGAACCTCGGATGTTCCCCCTGGTTCCGGAGTCTTTCGATAGCTGGGGCGGCAGTCCGGAGGCAACGTTCAGCAAGGTCGGCGATGTCGAGACTTTGACTTCGGCTTAGAGTGCGCTCGTTTCGGTCGGTACCGGCTGAAGGGTAAGGCTTTAGCGCTGAAGGAAGAAATTCCTGATTGCAGGGGCGATGCTGTCGGCGCCCCTGCAACTGAATGCCAGCTAGGTCTGCCTATGAGCAGACAGCCATATCCGATTGATATGGCTATTGTTCCCACGTCAGAAAGCGTGATGGCTTGTCTGGGGCGCTTCATGTCGCCTTCAGTCGCCGGCGCGTTGATCGCCACGCGCATTCCGAAGCCGCCGCCCTTATGGCGGCACATGATCCGCTCGTCGATGCAATAAATATATCAAATTCAAACGTTTAGGCGTTTCCGACTGAACGTGATCCGATCTAGTCGGAGGGAAGTGGCGCGCAGGCCAACCCGTCATACGCCCGATTGAGATCTTGGAACTTCGACCACAAGCCCTGCCAGGTCTTCGCGCATGGCGATCTGGCAGGCCAGCCGTGAGGAGGGGCGGACATCCTGGCAATTATCGAGCATTTCCAGTTCGTCGCCCGTCGCCGCGCCAACCCGCTCGCTCCATGCCGGATCGATATAGATATGGCACGTCGCGCATGCCAGCGCGCCGCCGCAAAGCGCATCGATCCCCGCGACATCGTTGCGAACGGCCGCTTCCATGAGCGATATGCCCGGAGTGACCTCGATGGCCTTCGAAGAGCCATCATGCGCAACGAACTTAACCTCAGCCATTCAGCCGTTCCTTATCCTGTACGTGTGCCGCTCTGAACCGGGCGGCTGATGCGATCATAAAACAAATGACCTAGATTTCAAGCCTCGCCGGTGCTAGCTTCGAACGAAGTGGTCAGAAAGACCTGGTGGAGGCGATGGACGAAATCTCAAAGGTATCCGCTCCCGTGCTCGTCATGGCAGGTGTTGTGCGAACTTCCTGGAGCGGCACATGACCGAGCGGCTGTCGGAACGACCTCGGCCATTCGGTGTGGGTTTCATCGGTGTCGAGCCGGCGCGGAGCTGGGCCTGGGCCGCGCACCTTCCGGCCATCAAGCGGTTGCCAGAGGATTTTCGGTTTGTCGGCCTTGCCAACCGCAGCGTCGAGTCGAGCCGACGCGCTGCCGCAGTCCTGGGCGAGGGGCGCGCGTTCGACAGTATCGACGATCTCCTTGCGAGCGATGAGGTCGACCTGGTGGTCGTGACGGTGAAGGCAGCGCACCACGCGCCGATCGTCGAGCGCGTGCTTGCCCGCGGAAAACACGTATTTTGTGAATGGCCGCTGGCTGTCAATCTGACCGAAGCCGAAGCGTTGGTGCGGCTTGCGGCTGAGGCAAAGGCGCGCAGCTTCATCGGCAAACAGGGACGTGTCGGCGAGGCGCTCTGCGCGATCCGTGAGATCGTCGGCAGCGGAGCGCTCGGCAACATCCTATCGACGACGGTGGTTGGTGCGGCCGGCGTATGGGGGGCGAGCATTGCGCGCGCAAACGTCTATTCCCTAGAAGTCACGCAGGGCGCGAATGTGCTGACCGTGGTCGTCGGTCATATGTTGGCGGCACTGGAATTCGCGCTCGGGCAAGTCGATTCCGTCAATGCGGTGCTTTCAACTGGCCGGCCTTGGGTGAAGGTGGAGTCGGAGGGGGGCATGGCAGCTGCGACGGCTCCGGATCAGGTGGCGATTTGCGGCACCTTGGCATCAGGTGCCGTGCTGTCGGTGCATTATCGCGGCGGCCTCCCGAGTGGGGCGGGAATTACCTGGGAAGTCTATGGTTCTGACGGAATGCTGCGTCTGGAAGGCGCCAGTGGTCAGAATCAGATGACCACCTACACGATCACGGGTTCGTTTCCTGGGGCCGAGACGGCCTTGGCGCCGTTCGGTGCGGCGGCGGCGCATCATCCAGGCGACAACGTCGCGCGGCTTTATGCGGCCATCGCGCGCGATTTGCGCGAAGGAACGCGCACTGCGCCTGACTTCGAGGATGCATTGCGCACTCACCGCCTGATCGCTGCCATCGAGAACGCTGCGACAACAGGCCAGAAGCAGTACTGCCGCTCCTGATATGTCGAATACGACATAAAGATCCAGGCTTGCTTTCGGATTTAGAACGGCCGAACTGCCGCTCCTTTCTGCTTCGGATGTTCCGATAGCTGGCCTAGCGATTTCCGGCCGGTGCGGCGGGGCGCGCTTGAATGTATCGCCGGCGGCTGGGTTGTCGACATGGGGCGTGAGCCATAGGTCCCGCCGCTCCTTGCAACGAAGGGCATGCCATAGCCCGCGGCTTTCGGGTCCCCTGCTAGTGCCGCATAAGGGAGAGAAGTATATGGATTCGAGCAATCGATTGCTCTCAGGAGTGCGGATCGTCGACGCGGGGCGGGGACTGGCGGCGGGGTTGGCCGTGCGATTCTTCGCCGACCTCGGTGCCGATGTCGTTCGCGCGGCCGATGCCGATCCCGATCCGCTGGTCTCTCACTTCCCGGTGCTGCGGCGCTGGCGCGAAACCTATGCCCGAAGCGATCGGGCGTTCCGAGAGCTGCTCGAAGACGCGGATGTTCTGGTGGTGGGCGGCGAAGATCACCCGGACGTCGAACGACTGCGCCTCGATGATGTGGTGCATGGGCTGCACGCTCGTCTTGTCACGCTGGAAATCACAGCCGCGCCCGCCGGTGTGCGCGGCTGCGAGGACCCCGCCCATGAAATGCTTGCCCAGGCGAGGTCCGGGCTCGCCTGGGAGCACTATGACAACCGGCCCATCGCGTTCCCCTTTCGGCCCGCCTCGCGCGGTGCGGCGATCCAGTCGGTCGCCGGCGTGCTGGGGGCGCTGATCGCGCGCGAGCGTACCGGGCGCGGGCAGGCGGTTCGGACTTCACTTCTCGAAGGCGCCCTCATGTGGGTGTCGTTTTTGTGGTACGACGCAGAGTGGCATAGCCCGCGCTCGGCCTTTACCGTGCCGAAGAACCCGGGGCCTATGATCCTGCCATGCAAGGGCGGCGAGTATATCCATATCTTCCTGAGCGGTTACGCGGCTATTCCCGCGCTTTATGCCGAGCTGGGTCTCGGCACTCCCGGCGAAGACGCGATGACGCTGTGGGTCGACAGAGATCCTCGGAAGTTCTTCGGTAACACCGACGCGATCGCGGATGCGGTCGCGAAACGGGATAAGGACGAACTGCTGGCCGCGTTGGCGCGGCGGGGCGTCACCGCGAGCGCCGTGCTGGCACCGGGTGAATGCTGGTCCGACCCTCAGGTCGAACAGCAGCGTCTGCTACGGCGCTGGTCTGATGACTCGCGCTCGCTCGGATCGATCATCCGCAGCAGTTCGTCCCCCGGCACCAGCAAGTTGAGCGAAAGCGCCCAAGACGCACCGCCGCTCAAGGGGCTGCGCATCCTGGATTTCGGCACGTATGTCGCCGGACCGTTCGGCGGCGTGCTGCTGTCGGATCTGGGGGCCGACGTCATAAAGATCGAGCCGGCGGAAGGCGACATCGCGCGCGCGATGCACCGCGGTTTTTCCGCCTGCAACCGTGGCAAGCGGACCATCAAGTTGGACCAGAAGCATCCGGAGGCTGCGGAGGTCGTCAAGCGGCTCTGCGCGGTCGCGGACGGCGTTATGAGCAACTATCGTGTCGGAGTCACGGCCCGGCGCGGTATCGATGCCGCTTCGCTGCACCGCACGCGCCCTCAGACGGTCACAGTGGAATTCCCCGCGTTCGGACTCGACGGACCACGTGCTTTTGAAGCCGGGGTCGACCCGGTCATGCAGGCCTGGGCGGGGCATGAGGTACGTCAGGGCGGGGAGGGCAATCCGCCCGTCTGGAACCGAATGACGATGGTCGATTATTGCGGCGGCGTTCTCGGCGGTATCGCGATGTTGGCCGGGCTCTATCACCGCGCAGCCACCGGCAACGGCAGTGCGGTTACGAGTTCGCTGCTGGGATCAGCGCTCTTCCTCATGTCCGAGCTCATCCAAACGGCGGATGGGGAATGGCAGGGCGCGCGCCAGCTCGATCACGGCCAGCGCGGCTTGCACCCCGCGGAGTCGCTGTATCAGACGCGGGACGGCTGGGTCACGATCGTTGCGCTTGGCGATGCCGCGGCCAAATTGGCGCTTTCGCTCGGCCTTACGGACATTGCGGCGCGTGATCCGATGCTCTGGGCCGCGGACGAACAAGACAGGATCAGCGCCGCCATCGCAGAACGATCCACGCAGCAGCTGCTTGAGCTGCTGCATGGTGCCGGCGCATGGGCCTTGAAAACGGTACCGGGTGCCGAACAGTCGGTCTTGCACGATGAAGCCCTGGTCGAGCGCGGGACAGTGATGAAGATCCCCGATCCGGACCTCGGCACCACCCGCGTCTTGGGGCGTCTGTTCCGGCTGGAGCGCTCGGGCTCAGGCCGGCGGACACGGGCGCCGACCCCGGGTGAGCACACCAAAGAAATCCTCGCCGAACTGGGCTACGGCGAGGAGGAAATCGACGCGCTGCTGGCGGCGAAGGCCGCGTTCTGATGCCGGATACAAATGGCCCGGGACGATCGTTTCCCGCGCCGTTTCCCTCGGAGGCGGACAAGGCAGTTGCAATGTCGCGGCGATCGGATTAAAACGATCGAACTAATTAAACAAAGCGGCCCGCTCTGAGCTGGGATCGCTCGACATCAAGGGAGGTCCTGGCATTGGAGCTCAACCTTTTAGCAGGTGAGAAGCGCTACCTGACTGATCTGAAGGAAGCGGCTACGAAGACTCTGAGGCCGTTCCGCTTCCAGGTAGAGACCGAGCGCCGTATTCCGGAGGCTGTTACCGAGGAACTCGCACGATTGGCGCTACCGGGCGCCAACGGATTTTCCGAGGCGTTGGACGATGCACCGACGGCCAGCGCCTTCTGCCTGGCGGCAGAAGCGCTTGGCTGGGGCGAACCGTCCATCGCCTATTCCTGGCTGGTGTCGCGGCAGGTTGCCTGGGTGATCAGCGAGGCCGGTTCGCCTGAGCAGAAAGCGAAGTGGCTGTCGCGATTTGCCGGTGACCCGCTGTTTCCCGCCAGCCTCTACCTGCAAGAGGGCCGCGGCGCGCCCCCGTCCGAACTCGAAACGACCGTTCTGGAAAAGGGCGACAGCTTCCGCGTCGATGGGTTCAAGTCGCCGGTCTTTAACCCGACGACTGCAGAAGTCTCGGTCGTCGTCGGCCGAGATGCCTCCGGCAAGCTTCGCGCCGTGCTCATGGAAGACCGCGGCGACCGCGTCCTTTTCTCCGGCTTGCAGGAGAGGCGGCTTGCGCTCTCCGGATGCTCGGTCGCGCTGGAGGCGCAGATTGAAGGGCTGGAAGTTCCGGCGGAAAATGTCCTGCCCGGCGATGTGTCCAGAGCCATCTCGGTGTGCCGCCTGTCCCACGCCGCCTTATGTCTGGGCATCGCCGGAGCCGCGACAAGGTACGCTGGCGAGTGGGCCCGCACGCGCGTTGCTTTCGGGAAGCCGATCATCGGCCACCAAGGCGTGTCGTTTCCGCTCGCCGATCTCGTCATGGCCGCCGATGCCCTGCGCTTGAGCATCCAGGATCTTCTGCTGGGTGATCTCCCGGCCGATGAGCTTGAGCGTCAAACCAACCACATCGTCGCAGAGGCGAACCAGGTCGTTCAGGACGCCGGCCGCGAGGGGGTTCAGACAATGGGCGTCCACGGCATCATCTCCGACCATCCGGCGTCGCACTGGTACAAGGCCGCAGCCGTGGTTGCATCGGTCGACTATGACCCGCTCACCAGCCGTCTCAAGTTTGTCTGATCTCCGTAGAAGGAACGATCTCATGTTCGATCTACAACTCACGCGGACGACCCGCGACCTGCTGGCCGAGATCAAGGAATGGTCGATCAAGGAAGTCCGCCCGCACGCGCGCGCGGCCGAAGATCTGGCGCATCCGCCTGCCGTCAACGAAGTGGTGGCGAAATGCCCGGTTCGGCATTGCCCGCTCGACTTTCGTTATATCGGCCCGGCCGTGCGCGGCCGAGAGGACGACGTGGAATACGTGAAATCCCTCAATGGCGGCGGATCGCTGCTGGGCGTCCTCGCGATGGAGGAAATGAACGTCGGCGATGGTTGGGGTTGGCAAGCACTTCCCGGCAACAATCTCGGCGAGCGCGCGGTTCGTCTACTGGGTGACGATTATCAGGTTCACCGCTGGGCCGACGGCATTCTGCGCGGCGACTATAAAATTACTTCGATCTGCATGACGGAGGAGCATTGCGGGCTGGACCTGTCACAGATTCGCACAACGGCGGTGCAGGAGGGCGACGAATGGGTGCTGAACGGCGCCAAGCGTTTCATCTCGCACGGCGCCTATGCGGACTATCTGGTGGTCTTCGCCCAGACGCGCCCCGGCTCCGGCTTGGCTGGGGTCCGCGCCTTCATAGTGGAGCCGACGGACGAGGGCTTTTTCGTCGACAAGTACAGTGAAGACAAGCTGGGCGTTCGTTACTATCCGAACTCGACACTTCGCTTCGACAATATTCGACTGCCCAAGAATCGCGTGCTGGCGAACAACAACTTCGGCGAGTTCATGGCGATCCTGAACGGTACGCGGCCGTTCTGTGCTGCGATCGGGCTGGGCACGGCGAAGGGCATGCTCGAATATGCTGTGGACTGGGTGAACCAGCACGACAAGCCCTTCTCTCCGCGCCGGCGACAGGCTTTCGACGAGCAGGTCGAGATCATGACCGCCGCGCTCGACCGCGTGCGGAGGATGCTGATGCGCTCGGCCTGGAAGCACGATCAGGATGAAGCCGATCCCATGCTGGCGCACAAGGCGAAGGCCTATGCGCTGCCCATCCTCGAGGACGTGTCCTTCCGGTCGATGCAGCTAATGGGGCCGGCCGCCTGGTCGACCGAGCACCTGATGGAGAAGTGGTACCGGGACGCCAAGTTCAACGACATCGTCGAAGGCACCGGAAACATGCATCGGATTTTCGTGGCACGCGAAGAATTCGGCAACTGACGCAAGGTGCGAAGGTAGCTGCCGTGTGCTCCGCCCGCACTGACACCCTTGCGCATCCCTTCGCCGAGGCGGGACTGAAATGGCAACAATGACGATACCCAAAAAGCTAGTCGTGGAAGATGCCGCGAACGGAACCTTCAAGGTTGCACGATCGGCTTTCACGTCGCAGGAGATCTTCGAGCGGGAGCGTGACCTTCTGTTCGGGAAGTGCTGGCTCTTTCTAGGACATGAGTCCGAACTGCCGAACCCCAACGATTTCCTGACGCGAACCGTGGCCGGCAAACCGCTGATCTTCAATCGCGATCGGAAGGGCGAGTTCCACGCCCTCTTCAATTCCTGCCCGCATCGCGGTGCACAGGTGGCGCGTGAAGCATGCGGCAACGCGCTCGCATTCAAGTGCTTCTATCACGGCTGGGCGTTCAACAATAACGGCAAGTACGCGACGCGTTCGCCTGAAGGCTGCTATCCTAAAGACTTCGGCGCCGATGGTCATGTCGACCTTGCGAGGGTGCCTCAGCTCGCTTCCTATGCCGGCTTCTGGTTTGTGAACTTCGACGCCGATGCGCCGTCGCTCGATACGTATCTCGGCGGCGCGAAGGCCTTTCTGGATCTGGTCAGCCAGCACTCGGGTGCGGGCATGGAGTTCACGGGCGGTGTCCAGCACTACAGCATCCGCGCGAACTGGAAGCTGCTCGTCGAGAACAGCATTGACGGCTATCACGCCTCGGAGACGCACTCGACCTATTTTCAGTATCTGATGGGATCGATCGGGAGCGTCGTCGCCAAGCAGGCCGCGGACATGGCGGATACGACGCGCGTCCATGATTTCTGCAACGGCTCGGTGGTGATCGAGGGCGTGGCCCCCTGGGGACGCCCGATCGCCCGGCCGATACCGGCCTGGGGCGAGCAGGGCAAGCGGGATTGCGAGGCGCTCATCGACGAACTTCGCGAGCGTCTCGGCGAGGAGCGCGCGCTGCAAATCGCGACCCGCGACCGCAACATGGTCGTGTTTCCCAATCTCGTCATCAACGACATCATGGCCATCACGGTCAGGACGTTTTACCCGGTCTCGCCGGACCTCATGTACGTGACCAGTTGGGCGCTGGCGCCGAAGGACGAGGACACGGTCTTTCGCAAGCGACGTCTGGACAATTTCCTCGAGTTCCTCGGCCCGGGCGGCTTCGCGACGCCCGATGACGTCGAAGCGCTGGAATCGGCGCAGCGTGGCTATGCCAACGAGGATTTCGCGGGCTGGAACGACATCTCGCGCGGCATGACCAAGGAGCGCCCCGCCGGCGATGACGAGGAACAGATGCGGTGCTTCTGGCGCGAATGGAGCCGGCGAATGGAGAATGTGAAGTGAGCGCGCTTAATCCTGCCGGCGTCCGCAGCCTTCCGGACTACCAAGAGTTCCTGTACCACGAGGCGGCGCTGCTCGACGAGTGGCGGCTGACCGAATGGCTGAACCTCTTCGCGGAGGATGCGGTGTACGAGGTGCCGACGGCAGCCTCGGCGCCTGACGTTTCCTCGGACCGCGACTTGTTCTACATCGCTGATGACCATGTGCGGCTGAAGCACCGCGTCGAGCGCCTGCTCAAGGTGGGCGCACATTCGGAATGGCCGCGCTCGACCGGGACGCGCATCGTCAGCAACGTCCGCATCGTCGGGAAGAGGGACGATGGGGTGGACGTGCGCGCGGCCTTCGTGACCTATCGTTCGAAGAACGATATCACCGATACCTATTTCGGCCATCAGCATTACCGGATCAGCGAGATCGATGGCGCGTTGCGGATCCGGGAGAAGCGGGTGTTCCTGGCCATGACCAGCCTGCGGCCGCACGGCCGCGTCAGCATCATCCTCTGATCGCCGCCGATGATTATTGACGTCCATAGTCACGTCTCGCCGCTGCACTATGCGGCGGCACCGGCGGGCCAGGAACGCTGGCCGTGCATGAAGATCGACAAGGGCGCGGCGATGCTGTTCTTCGGGTCGAATCCCTTTCGCCAGCTCGACGCCCGTTCGTGGGAATGCGAGCGGCGGCTGGAGGATATGGACCGTGACGGCATTGCGATGCAGGTACTTTCGCCGATGCCGGAGCTTCTCTCCTATTGGCTGCCCGTAGAGCAGGCGACGATCATCGCGGATGGTGTCAATCATCACATCGCGGGGATGGTGGCCGCGCGGCCGGATCGGTTTCGTGGTCTCGGTGCCGTTCCCCTCCAGGACGTCGGTCACGCTTGCGACTATCTCCTAAGGGTTAAGAACGAATTCGGCCTATCCGGGATCGAGATCGGCAGCAACGTCAATGGTCGCTTGCTGGGGGATCGGTCCTTCGAGCCGCTCTGGGAAGTTGCGGCGGCGCTGTCGCTCAGCGTTTTCGTCCACGCCTTCCATCCAATTGCCGGCGCGCCTGAGGGCGGAGGCAGCTTTTTCGCTCCGCTTGCCGGCTTTGCCCTGGACGTGGGGATGTCGGCTGCATCGCTTCTGCTGCAGGGGATCGCCGATCGGCATCCGGGCTTGCGCCTGGCGTTTTCACACGGCGGCGGCGCGCTGACCGGCATGCTCGGTCGGCTCGACAAGGGTTGGGTTCAGACCAGCGGCTTCGGCGGCGTCGCCGTCAGAAAACCGAGCGATCAGGTGCGGGACTTCTTCTTCGACTCGAACGTCTACGATCCGAACCTCTTGCGCTTCCTTGCCGAAGATCAGTTTCCGGACAGGGTCTTCGTCGGCACCGATTACCCCTATGTGATCATGCAGGAACAGCCGGCGCGCTATTTGGCGGATGCCGCACTCAATACGTCGGCGCACGAGAGCGTGGCGCATGGCTGCGCGTGCCGCTTCCTCGGGGGCGCGACGCCGTAAAGCCTGGGACGATGAACGCCCGCGCAGCGGTCGGTTCCGCACCGCGGTGCCCTCTCCACCACGGAGACCAATTTTTCGGGATGAGGAGTTTGAAATGCAGAAGGTAATCGTGGCGGGCGTCGGGATGATTCCGTTCAGCAAGCCGGGTGCCAGCGAGTCCTACCCCGAGATGGCTGTGAAGGCCTCCCGGATGGCGTTGGAAGATGCCGGCATCGACTATGGCGCCGTCGCGCAGGCCTATGTCGGTTACGTCTATGGTGACTCGACGTCGGGGCAGCGCGCCGTCTACGGCCTAGGTATGACGGGTATCCCGATCATCAACATCAACAACAACTGCTCGACTGGATCGAGCGCCCTCTATCTCGCCCGTCAGGCGATCGAGAGCGGTGCGGCCGATTGCGTGCTCGCACTCGGCTTTGAACAGATGCGCCCCGGTGCGATCGGATCAATCTTCCAAGATCGGCCGAGCCCGTTCGAGCCATTCGACGAACTGACCGACGAATTGGTCAATAAGCCCGAGCTGCCGCTGGCGCTCCGCTATTTCGGCGGAGCCGGGCTGGAGCACATGAAGCGATACGGCACGAAGCTGAGCACCTTTGCGGCGATCCGTGCCAAGGCAAGTGTCCACGCCGCGAAGAATCCGCTCGCGCTGTTCCGTCGCGAAGTGACCGTTGATGATGTCATGAACGATCAAGTGCTGTGGCCAGGGGTCATGACGCGGCTGATGGCTTGTCCGCCGACCTGCGGCGCGGCGGCGGCCATTCTCGTCTCCGAGCGGTTCGCCAAGACGCATGGGCTGCGGACCGACGTCGCGATCCGCGCGCAGAGCATGACGACCGACTACCCCTCGACCTTCGCCGATGGCGACATGATGAAGCTGGTGGGCATCGACATGACGCGCGCCGCTGCCCAGGAGGTCTACCAAGCTGCCGGCGTCGGACCCGAGGATCTCGACGTCGTGGAGCTACACGATTGCTTCGCGCACAACGAGCTCATCACCTATGAGGGGCTGGGCCTTTGTGGCGAGGGCGAGGCGGAACGCTTCGTGCTGGACGGGAATAATACCTATGGCGGTACCGTGGTGACCAATCCCTCCGGGGGCCTGCTGTCGAAGGGACATCCACTCGGGGCGACCGGCTTGGCCCAGTGTTTCGAGTTGACCAAGCAACTGCGCGGCGACGCGGGCGACCGCCAGGTCGGCGCTGCGCGTCTTGCGCTCCAACACAATCTGGGACTCGGCGGCGCGTGCGTCGTCACGCTCTACGAAAGAGCTTGAGCGAGCCGGGCGGCGCGGGGTTGCGAACGTGCGCGCCGCCCTTCAGGGCAGAGGATTTTGACAGGTGTCGTTAGAACACTTCGATGTCGTCGTAGTGGGGGCAGGGCATGCCGGCGCCCAGGCCGCGATCGCGCTGCGTCAGGCGGCTTATACCGGCTCGATCCTGATCATCGGCGCCGAACGCGAACTCCCCTACGAGCGCCCGCCCTTATCGAAGGAGTATCTGTCGGGCGAGAAGTCGTTCGACCGTATCCTGATTCGGCCCGAGGCATTCTGGCGTGATCGCAATGTGTCGATGGCGCTCGGCACCCGCGTAGTGTCGGTGGACGCCGCTGCCTATCGGGTGAGCACGGACGACGAACGGCGCTTCGGCTATGGAACCCTGATCTGGGCCGCCGGGGGGACGCCGCGCAGACTCACTTGCACCGGTCATGATCTGTCCGGCGTACATACTGTCCGCACGCGCGATGATGCCGATCGGCTGATGCGCGAGATGATGTCGGCCGAACAGGCAGTGGTGATCGGCGGTGGCTATATCGGCCTGGAGGCTGCGGCAGTCCTTGCCAAAGCCGGCAAGCGGGTCGTCCTTCTGGAGGCGCAGGATCGGGTGCTGTCGCGCGTCGCGGGCGAGGCGCTGTCGCGCTTCTACGAAGCGGAGCATCGCGCGCATGGCGTCGATGTGCGGCTCGGCGCTACCGTTGACTGCCTCCTCGGAAGCGGCGGACAGGTCGCCGGCGTAAGCCTCGTCGGCGGGGAGCAGATCCTGGCGGATCTCGTGATTGTCGGCATCGGCATCGTTCCTGAGGTGGCGCCGCTGCTGGCGGCCGGCGCCACCGGCGGCAACGGGGTCGCGGTCGACGCCGAATGCCGCACCAGCTTGCCCGACGTATTCGCGGTCGGCGATTGCGCACTTCACGCCAACGCCTTTGCGGGCGGCGCGGAGATCCGTCTGGAATCGGTGCAGAACGCCAACGACCAGGCGAACGTTGTCGCGCGGCTCATTGCCGGGCAGCCGGCCCATTATCATGCGGTGCCGTGGTTTTGGTCGAACCAGTACGATCTCAAGCTGCAGACGGTGGGATTGTCGATCGGCCATGATCAGGCCGTACTGCGGGGCGATACGGCAGCGCGGTCTTTCTCGATTGTCTACCTGCAGTCCGGTCGTGTGATCGCGCTCGACTGCGTCAATGCGGTCCGGGATTACCTTCAGGGGCGCAATCTCATCCAAAGCGGGGCGCGGATCGATCCGGCCGCACTGGCGGACACCACGGTCCCGCTCAAGGACCTGCCCACTCCCGCCACGGCCACCGCCTGAGCGGTCGCGTATCCGGCGCTTCGGCCGGGTCGCCCCGTATCTTTTCTGGATTCCTTTCCGAGGAGAATAGCTGTGAACATTGCCGGTGTATCCGCGATCGTAACAGGGGGTGCGTCCGGGCTGGGCCGCGCGACGGCTGCCCTATTGATCCAACAGGGTGCTCGCGTTTCGATCTTCGACGTGAACGACCAACTCGGGCAGAAGACCGCGACGGAACTGGGCGGCCGATATATGCGTGTCGACGTCAAGAGCGAGGCCAGCGTCCGGTCCGGACTCGATGCTGCCGAAAGCGCATATGGCGTGGCCCGTATCCTGGTGAACTGCGCGGGCATCGCGCCTGGGGTGAAGACGGTCGGAAAAGAGAACGTCCCTCATCCACTCGCCCTGTTCGAAGAGGCGGTCGCAATCAACCTGACCGGCACCTTCAACATGATCGCCCAATTTGCGGCGCGTGTTGCGTTGCTGGAGGAGGTGGAGGGCGAACGCGGTGTGATCGTCAATACGGCGTCGGTGGCGGCCTACGATGGCCAGATCGGGCAAGCCGCCTATGCGGCATCCAAAGGCGGCGTGGTTGGCTTGACCCTGCCGGTCGCCCGCGACCTCGCGCAATACAAGGTGCGCGTGATGGCAATCGCACCTGGACTGTTCCTCACGCCGATGCTTGAGGCGCTCCCACAGCCGGTAAAGGATTCGCTCAGCGTGAAAGTGCCGCATCCGAGTCGGCTGGGTAAGCCCGAGGAATACGCGCAATTGGTGGAAAGCATCATTCGCAATCCGATGCTGAACGGAGAGTGTATTCGTCTGGACGGGGCTATTCGGATGCCGCCTCGCTAAGTTGATATTCCAATTCTCGAAGAATGATTGCTTTTTCTTTCCTGCAGCGGTGGAAAATTGCCGATGAAGATCTTGGTTCCTGTCAAGCGCGTTCTCGACTACAACGCGAAGCCGCGCGTCAAGACCGATGGTTCGGGCGTGGATCTTTCTAACGTAAAGATGAGCATGAATCCATTTGACGAGATCGCGGTTGAGGAAGCGGTCAGGCTGAAGGAGAAAGGCCTCGTCACAGAGGTCGTTGCGGTTTCGATCGGTGACACGAAAGCGCAGGAAACACTGCGCACGGCGCTCGCAATGGGAGCCGATCGCGCGATCCTCGTTACTGCCGAGGAAAAGGTGGAGCCGTTGGGTGTCGCCAAACTTCTCGCCAAGATCATCGAGGAAGAGGCGCCGGCGCTCGTGATCCTGGGGAAGCAGGCAATCGACGAGGACAATAATCAGACCGGACAGATGCTCGCCGGTCTGCTCGGTTGGGGGCAGGCAACGTTCGCGTCGAAGGTTGAACTGTCCGCAGACGTGGTGCGTGTGACGCGCGAGATCGACGGCGGTCTGGAGACGAACAGCTACAGACTACCGGCGATCATTACCACCGATCTCCGTCTCAACGAACCGCGCTATGCGTCGCTGCCGAACATCATGAAGGCCAAGTCGAAGCCGCTCGTGCAGAAGGCGGCGGCGGACCTTGGCGTAGACGTGGCTCCGCGCCTTACAACGCTGAAGGTCTTCGAGCCGGCAAAGCGTGCGGCCGGCGTCAAAGTCGCCAATGTCGATGAACTGGTCAGCAAACTCAGGTCCATCGGTATTGCCAAGTAAGGTATCGATAGAAAGGGAAGTGCATGAAGACGCTCGTCTGGGTCGAACACGACGGCCAGGCCATCAAGGACGCCACGCTCTCTGCGGTTGCTGCCGCGTCGAAGCTAGGTTCGGTAGATCTGCTCGTGGTTGGCCAAAGCGTCCGCGGCGTCGCCGATGCGGCAGCCCGCATTGCGAATGCCGAGAAGGTCAAACTGGCGGAAGCGGAAGCCTATGCGCACCAGCTGGCTGAGAATGTCGCGCCGCTCGTCCAGCAGCTTATGGTCGAATACGACGCCTTCATCGCGGCGGCGACGACCACGGGCAAGGCCCTGGCACCCCGCGCCGCCGCCTTGCTCGACGTGATGCAGGTCTCTGACATCCTATCGGTCGAGGGCGAGGACACTTTCACCCGGCCGATCTATGCCGGGAATGTGATCGCGATGGTGAAGTCCTCGGATGCCAAGAAGGTGATTACCGTCCGGAGCACCGCTTTTGACAAAGTCGCCGCCACGGGTGGCCGCGGTATGGTGGAGGTCGTTTCGGTCACCGGCGATGCGGGGCTCTCCACGTTCGAAGGGCAAGAGGTTGCGGAGTCCAGCCGCCCGGAACTGACCAGCGCCAAGATTGTGGTGTCGGGGGGCCGTGGGCTCGGCTCGGCGGAAAGGTTTGCCGAAGTGATCGAGCCGTTGGCCGATAAGCTCGGTGCGGCCATCGGAGCGAGCCGTGCAGCGGTCGATGCAGGCTATGTTCAAAACGATCATCAAGTCGGGCAGACCGGTAAGATCGTCGCGCCGGAAGCCTATTTCGCGATCGGCATTTCGGGCGCGATTCAGCATCTGGCAGGCATGAAGGACAGCAAGACGATCATCACGATCAACAAGGACGAAGACGCTCCGATTTTTCAGGTCGCGGATATCGGACTGGTCGGCGACCTGTTCGCGATAGTACCGGAGCTGACCGGCAAGCTGTGAATCCCGCTGCTGGGTGGACCGAAGGCTCGCCCCCCTGAGATCCACCCAGTTGATTGAACTGTTGCCGTCCCCCAGGCGGACATCTTCGCCAGCAGGTAAGATAGGGCAGCAACTGTGGATTGTCCTAAGAGCGCCTTCGTCTAAGGCCCGAGAAGCTACCGAGCCAGGGGGTGCATCTTGTCCGGCCATGACGCAGCGCCGAGGAGGTTGTGACATCTGGCCGACCGTCGTCACGGTGAATCGCGTAGGGCCGTTCCCGGTCAGATGCGGGTCAATTTGTCTGGAAGCAGCGCCGCCTGATCGAAGCGCTCCAACCAGGGCCGCAGCTATCTGGGCCTCAAACTCGATGATCCAAGCTTTACCGCCCCGATCTTCACCGACCTTTTCGACGACACGTTCGAATCGTGTCGGGTGCGCCATCTCCCCTCTAGATTGCGATCGCTCCAGGCGGTATCGCCTGGAGCGTGAATCGCGCGGCAAATCAAATGGTTGGAGAGTCTTTCCGATTCAGAGAGTCTTTCCGATTCAGTATGAATCGGAAAGACTCTAAAGCCGGTGAGTGCCGACTATGAATCGGGATTTGCTCACGAATTGGAGGAGTTGGCCGCCAACGTCTGGCTCGCTATCGGCACCGGCGTTGCGGGCCTATCGATCGAAGACATCCGAGCGGACGGCCAGTCTGGGTTCTATGACACCGCTACGACCGTCGAGCGTATTCGGACGGCCCGCACGGCAATCGAGCGTTCCGGCGAGGACGTTATCCTGGTCGCACGCACGGAAATCCTGCTGAGCAATCCGACGCGCGTTGCCGAAGCGATCGACAAGCTGGTGGCCTTCGCGGATGCCGGCGCGGACTGCCTTTATGCACCCGGTGTGGCGGAGAAGGAGGACATCGCTGCTATGGTCCGGGCCGTTGCCCCGAAACCCGTGAACCTGTTGATCCGGAATCCCGGCCTATCGCAGGCCGAAATCGCCGATCTTGGCGTCCGCCGGATCAGCGGCGGCGGCGGTCTGGCGCGCGCAGCCTGGAGCGCCGCTATGCGCATGGCCGAGGCGATGAAGGCGGGATCGTTCGAAGGGCTCGCGTCCGGCACCTCTAACAAGCAGTTGAAGGAGATCTTCAGCCGCGATTGACGCTAGCAAGAACCAATTGAGGAAGCCGATTTATCAGAGATCAGCAAGGCGAAACGTCTCGTCATCACAGCCGCACTCGGTGTTGACCAGGTGTTGACCAAGCCTGAAAAGCGAAAGGCCGCCTCGCGGCGGCCTTCTCATAACGCTCTGATTTCCCTAAGGAAATTTGGAGCGGGCGAAGGGATTCGAACCCTCGACCCCAACCTTGGCAAGGTTGTGCTCTACCCCTGAGCTACGCCCGCATCCGAGAGGACGGCGACACCGCCGTCCGAGGTGGGCCGGATAATACGAATGGCTCGCGGGCTTGCAAGCGCAATTTTGCGAGGCTGTCCTCCCGGCGTCCGCGCGGCTGCCATGCGGACGATGCTTGTCCTTCGTCGCCGCAACCGCCATTTATGGGCCTTGTTCAGGGAAACAAGGGCCAGAGACCGTGGAACAGATCATCGGCAGCGCGCCCGTCGCCGCCAACCTCATCAAGGAAACCACGACCGAAGCCTTCATGACCGACGTCATCGACGCGTCGATGGAAGTGCCGGTCATCGTCGATTTCTGGGCCCCCTGGTGCGGCCCATGCAAGCAGCTGACCCCGATCATCGAGAAGGCGGTCAAGGCGGCGAACGGCGCCGTCAAGCTGGTCAAGCTCAACATCGACGATCATCCCGAGATCCCGACCCAGATGCGGGTGCAGTCGATCCCGGCCGTCTATGCCTTCAAGAACGGCCGGCCGGTCGACGGCTTCGTGGGCGCGCAGCCGGAAAGCCAGGTCAAGGCCTTCATCCAGCGCCTCGCCGGCAAGACCGGCCCGTCGCCGATCGACGAGGCGATCGACATGGCGAAGCAGGCGCTCAATGATGGCGACGCCGCGACCGCGCAGAACCTGTTCACCCAGGTGCTGAGGCATCAGCCGGATAACGTGCCGGCGATCGCGGGCCTGGCGCGCGTGGCGCTTGGCCAGGATGCCATCGAGGATGCCAAGGAGATCCTGGCCCAGCTGCCGCCCGACGGCGCCAAGCACGCCGACGTGATTTCGGTCAAGGCGGCGATCGAGCTCGCCGAGGGCGCCGCCGCGGCGCTTGGGGCAACGGCCGAGTTCGAGGCGCGGCTCGCACGCGATCCGGCCGACCACGACGCCCGGCTCGAGCTCGCGAATGCGCTGTTCGCCGCCGGCGACCAGGCGCCCGCGATCGATCACCTGCTGCAGATCGTGCGCGCCGACCGCGAATGGAACGACCAGGCGGCACGCAAGCAGCTCCTGAAACTGTTCGAGGCGCTGGGCCCGACCCATCCGCTGACCGTGCAGGCGCGCAAACGCCTGTCGTCTATCCTGTTCAGCTGAGCCGGCCTGTTCAGCCAAGCCGGACAGCCTACATCTAAGGGACCATGACGGAACGCGGTTTCGACACCAGACCCGAGGACCTGCCGGCCAGCCTGCCGATCTTCCCGCTGTCGGGAGTTCTGCTGCTGCCGCGCGGGCGCCTGCCCTTGAACGTGTTCGAGCCGCGCTATCTCGCCATGACCGAAGACGCGATATCCTCCGACCGGCTGATCGGCATGATCCAGCCGTCGGTCGAGCGGCCGACCGGCGCCGAGCCGCCGATCTACCGCACCGGCTGCGTCGGCCGCATCACGAGCTTCGCCGAGGAAGATCATCGCTACTTGATCACGCTGACCGGCGTCTGCCGCTTCGATGTGATCGAGGATCACTTGACGCCGCGCGGCTACCGCCGGGTGACGCCGGACTGGCAGCCCTATCGCGACGATTTCCACGAGGCGCCCGACGGAAGGATCGACCGCACGCGGCTCGTCGCCGGCCTCAAGGGCTTCTTCAAGCAGCAGGGCATCCGGGCCGACTGGAGCGCCATCACCGACACGCCGGACGAGCGGCTCGTCACTTCGCTCGCCATGATCTGCCCGTTCGGGCCGGCCGAAAAGCAGACCCTGCTCGAGGCCAGGGACCCGGCCGAGCGCGCCCGGCTGTTGACCGGCCTCATCGAGATGGCGATCCTCGACCCGTCGGCCGAGCAGGCGGGCGACCGCCCGCGCGCCAACTGACCCGCCCCCTTATCTGAGAGACGTGCGATGGCCGAAACTTATCCGCAAATCGATCCGAAGCTGCTCGAGATCCTGGTGTGCCCGCTCAGCAAGTCGCCGCTGCGCTACGACCGCGATGCCCAAGAATTGATCAGCGACCAGGCGGGTCTGGCCTATCCGATCCGCGACGGCATCCCGATCATGCTGGTCGACGAGGCGCGGCGGATCGAGAAGGCGCCCGCGCCGTGAGGCCGGACGCCATAAAGCCATGACCCCATAGCGCCATGACCAGGGACATCTGGCCGACCGAACTCGTGCTGAAGCGCGCCGAGCGCCGGCTCGAGATCGCGTTCGACGACGGCACGCGTCTTAGCCTGCCGGCCGAGTATCTGCGCGTCGAGAGCCCGTCGGCCGAGGTGCAGGGCCATGGGCCCGACCAGAAGGTGACGGTCGCCGGCAAGCATGCCGTCGGCATCACGGGGCTCGAGCCGGTCGGCAATTACGCCGTGCGCATCCTGTTCGACGACGGCCACGACACCGGCATCTTCACCTGGCGGTACCTGAGCGAGCTCGGCGCCGAGTATGAGACGCGCTGGGCCGCCTATCTGGCGGCCCTCAAGGCTCAAGGCCTCGAACGGTAACCAGGCTCGAGCGCCAGGCTGAGAGCCCGATATCGCGACGTCTATTCGGTATATTTCTCGCGGACCATAGCCTGAAAGGCGGCCTGATCGTTGACCCAACCGATTGCGTCCCAGAATTTTTCAGCGTCCGTCTGGCGTGCCGCATAGAACGTCTTGGAGAACATCAGGTAATAGGGCGTAGTCCGGATCGCGGGCTCCAGTTTCACAATCGACCGGAACATTTCGGGATAGGCCCGGATCAAGCCATCGACGTGGGCCTGCAATTCGGCATACGCGTCGATTTCGCCGCCTTCGAGCTTATGCAGGTTGCGCAAATGGTTCGGGTCGGTCTCGACGCTGAACCCCAATTTTTCCAGGAGCGGCACCACCGCATAGCCGGTCGTGGCGCCGATCGGCGCATGGAGGCCGGCGAGCGTCTTGCCATCCCAGGTGACGCCGGAATTCTTGCGCACATAGAACCAGTAGGACATGTCGGTCAGCTTGCGCGCCACGTCCGGCCGGCCATCCTTCATGGGATAGACACCGTAGGACAGCCGCTCCTCGGTATAGCTCGACATGAAGATGCCATCGGCGTCGCCGGCTTTGACCAGTTCCAGCCCACGCGCCCAGGGCACGCGCGTCAGCGTGATCGCGACGCCGCAATGCTCGGCCGCAGCGCGCACCAGCTCAACGATGAAGCCGGGCTTGTGCGGGTCGATGTCGGTGCCGACGCCATAGGTGAAGGGCGGGTTCTCGTTGGTATCGTAGACGATGGCGATCGGCTTAGGCTCAGCCCCTGCCGGCGTGGCGAAGCCGACCGACACGATCGCGGTCAGCAGGAGGAGTAAGCGTCCCAAAACATTCTCGATCCCCCAAAACATTCTCGATCCAACGACACGACCCGATCCGCCGAGCATATAGCCGGTTGTGGCCCAACGCGGTAACTTTATCGGGTAAAGCTTTTATGACCCTGCGCGTGGCCATTCGGCGAGAACATCGCAGGCCGATGCAGGTCGGAGTTGTCGATCCAGGAGCCCAGGCGGCGCGTGTCTGTCGGCATCGTCATGCGTCGAGGTCGGCCCGATGCTTTGCCGGCGACCGCCGCCGCTGCTCGTATGCCTGCATCACCTCGACCGCGACGGCGATGAAGTGCTCGACCGCCGCCGATTTCCCTTCGACCCGCGAGGCCAGCCCCAGCGCGGCCCGAGGTGCGTCGCCTGTCAGCCGAAGATAGGCAATATCGTTTGTTCTAAGGTGCCTCAGAGACTCCGGCACGATCGAAATGCCCAATCCGGCTGCGACGAGGTTCAGGGTGGAGGTCAGCTGGGGTGCCACTTGGCCCAGGCGAGGATGAAACCCGGATCGTTCGCAGGCGGCGATTACGGCATCGGTCAACCCTGGCCGGATGCGGCGATGATAGAACACGAAGGTCTCTTCGGAGAGATCGCGGAGTTCGCCTACCGTGCGGGACGCCAGGCGGTGCCCTTTTGGGACCGCAACGACCATTTCCTCCTGCAGCAATGGCCGGTAGGCCACGATCTCGTCACCCTCGAACGGCGGCCGGATGAACGCCGCATCGACCGTACCCTCCCGGATCATGGCGACGAGATTGGTCGAGCTTTTCTCCTCCAAGGTGACGTGGAGGCCGGGATAGCGCTGGCGAAATTCGAGCAAGGTCCGGGTCACCGCCGGGTGAAAGCAGCCGGACTCCGTAAAGCCGATGCAGACGTGGCCCGCCAGGCCCCGTCCGACCTGCTGGGTCACGGTGACCGCTTCGTCGATCCGCGAAAGGATGAAACGCACCCGCTCAACGAAGACGGTGCCAGCGTCCGTCAGCACGACGCGGCGCGGCGTGCGGTCTACAAGCCGGACGCCGATCTCATGTTCCAGCGCCTGGATCTGCTGTGAGAACGGCGGCTGCGCGATGCCGACCCGTTCGGCGGCGCGGGTAAAGCTGAGCTCCTCGGCGAGGGCGAGGAAGTAACGCAAATGCCTGAGCTCCATATCTATATCTGTAGCATATGGATAGGTCGATATCTAGATATTTGACTGGTAGTGCCAAAAGGCCAACATGAGCGGAAAGGCAAATCGGACGGTCGACGAATAGAGGTTGGAATGCCCCAAGCCATGTCGTTCAAGCAGAAGCTGCAGCAGCGGCGCGCCATCATTGTGCCGGGTGCCGCCAATCCATTGGCGGCGCGGGTGATCGCCGATCTCGGTTTCGAGGCGATCTATGTGACCGGCGCGGGCGTGACAAATATGTCGCTCGGGCTGCCCGACCTGTCCTTCATCGATCTGAGCCAGATCGTTCAGCACACGATGGCGATCCGCAATGTGACCGACCTGCCGCTTGTGGTCGATGCCGATACCGGCTTCGGCAACGCCGTCAATGTTGCGCACACGGTGCGGATGCTCGAACGGGCCGGCGCCAGCGCAATCCAGATCGAAGATCAGGTGATGCCGAAGCGCTGTGGCCATTTCACGGGCAAGGAAGTGGTGCCGCCGAAGGAAATGGCGGCCAAGGTCCGCGCTGCGGTGGATGCGCGCCGATCGGATGAGCTGCTGATCATCGCCCGCACGGACGCGCGGGCCGTCGAAGGTTTCCAGGCCGCGCTCGATCGGGCGGCGCTCTACGTCGAATCCGGCGCCGACGTGATTTTCATCGAGGCGCCCGAGAGCGCGGAGGAGATGCGCCGCATCCCCGCCTCTCTGCCTGTGCCGCAACTGGTCAACCTGGTCGTCGGCGGCCGCACGCCGATTCTTGGCCAGGCAGACCTGGCGGAAATGGGGTTCGCGATCGCGCTCTACGCCAATGTGGCGCTGCAAGGCGCCATCCTGGGCATGCAGACCGCCCTGGGCGTGCTCGCCCGCGACGGCCGCATGGACGAGGACGGCGCGCTCGTGGCGAGTTTCGCGGAGCGCCAGCGTCTCGTCGAGAAGGGCCGGTACGACGAGCTCGAGCGCCGTTATGCCGTGACCTGAACCAACGAAGCGCCGCCAAAGAATAGTGCTACAAGGGGAGAGAACGATGACCAGTGCATCGCACGATGCGCCGATCGACGCCGCACGTCCGCAACAGGGCGCGCTCGTCCGGGGCAGGCTCGGCTCCATCGTCGGCGGTTGCGTCGGGAATCTGATCGAGTGGTACGACTTCCTGGTGTACTCGATCTTTTCCGTCTATTTCGCGAGCTCGTTCTTTCCCCAGGGCGACCAGACGGCCCAGTTGCTCAATGCCTCTGCTGTCGCCGCCGTCGGCTATGTCGCGCGCCCGCTTGGCAGCTGGCTCATGGGCCGCTACGCCGATCGCAACGGTCGCCGGGCGGCGCTCGCACTGTCTGTGTCCCTCATGTGCGGCGGCTCCCTCTTGATTGCCATGACGCCGACTTACGCAACGATCGGGGTTGCGGCACCGGTTCTGCTCGTCGCGGCTCGTCTGCTCCAGGGATTGAGCATGGGCGGCGAATATGGCACGAGCGCCACCTATCTCAGCGAGATGGCGCCAAGACATCGCCGCGGCTTCTTCATAGGCTTCCTGCAGGTCAGCGTCGTCTGCGGCCAGCTGGTGGCCCTGGCGCTGCTCCTGTTCCTGCAGCACGTCATCCTCCGTCCCGGCCAGATGGAGGCCTGGGGCTGGCGGATCCCGTTCGTAATCGGCGGTGCGCTCTCTCTGTTTGCGCTCTATCTGCGCCGCGGCATTGCGGAGACCGAGGCATTCGAGGGGTCCAGGAGCAAGGAGGCGACCCGCGGCTCCTTCAGGAGCCTCCTCGCCCATCGACGGGCGATCCTGCTGGCGACCGGCATCACGGTGGGCGGAACGATCTCGTTCTACACCTACACGGTCTATATGCAGAAATTCATGGTCAATACGGTCGGCATGTCGAGGGAGGCCGCGTCGCTCACTGCCGCAGGAGCTCTCCTGTGCTATCTGCCGCTCCAACCCTTGTTCGGCTTCGTGTCGGATCTCATCGGCCGCCGGCCGGTGTTGCTTTTCTTCGGGGCCGCCGGTGCGGCGCTGACGGTCCCGCTGCTCACCGCCATGAGCCACGCCGCCAGCGTGCAGCAGGCATTCGCTTTGAACTTTGCCGGCCTCATCATTCTCAGCGGCTTCACCTCCATCCATATGCTGGTCAAGTCCGAACTCTTTCCGGCCGAGGTGCGGGCGCTCGGCGTCGGGTTGCCCTACGCGATCGTCACTGCGGTCCTCGGCGGGACAACCGAATGGTTCGCGCTCCAGGTCAAGGCCATCGGGCATGAGGATTGGTTCTACTGGTACGTTGCCGGGGCCGCCCTGATCTCGCTCATCGTCTACCTGGTTATGCCGGAGACGCGCTGGTCGTCGCGGCTTGAAGATGCGTCGGGGCAACCCCGCGAGCCGCATCAGCCGTGATCCGGGCCGCGACCGGCGTCAGCTCTGCAGCCGGCGCCGATCAGGTTTTGAGCCCGGCCTAAAGCCGCTCGCCCTTGACGAGGCGCGGCAGGTCGCCCAGCACGCCCATGGCGTGGCGCATGAACAGCTTTTTGAGCGGCGGCGCCTTGTCGACCAAGGCCAGGCCGACGTCGCGCACGAGCTTCACCGGCGCCACCCGGTTCGAGAACAGCCGGTTGAGCCCGTCTGTCACCGCCGCGAGCGTCACCGTGTCGACCCGCCGCCAGCGCTGATAGCGCTCCAATACGGTCGCAGCGCCCGGATCGAGGCCGAGCCGGCAGGCGTCGACCACCAGCTCCGCCAAGGCCGCCGCGTCGCGGATGCCGAGATTGAGCCCCTGGCCGGCGATCGGATGGATGACATGGGCGGCCTCGCCCAGGAGTGCCAGCCGCTCGCCCACCATGCGCTCGGCATAGAGGACGCCCAGCGGATAGCTCCAGCGCGGACCGGCCGGCGCCACGGCGCCGAGATAGGGCCCGAAGCGGTCGGCAAGCTCGGCGGTAAAGCCGGCCTCGTCGAGCGCCATCATGGCAGGCGCCACGGTCGCACGCTCGGTCCAGACGATGGACGAGCGATGCCGGCCCTCGGCATCGTCGGTCATCGGCAGGATGGCGAACGGGCCGGCCGGCAGGAAATGCTCGACCGCGACGCCGCTGTGCGGCACCTCGTGGATGACCGTCCCGGTGATCGCGTGCTGGGGGTAGTGCCAGCCGAGCGGCTTGATGCCGGCCTGCTCGCGCAGCCGGGAGTTCTTGCCGTCCGCCGCGACCGCAAGCCGCGCCTTGATCGCGCGGCCGTCGGTCAGATATGCCACCACGCCCGCCCGCGTCGCCTCGACCCGGTCGACCGCCGCCGGCGTCAGGTGCACGAGATCGGGCAGGTCGGCAAGGCGCTGGAACAGCGCGCGGCGCAGCGCCCGATTCTCGACGATGAAGCCCAGCGGCTCGTCACCCAGGTCGCGGTGGTCGTAATGCAGGAACAGCGACGAGCCCTGATCGGCGACCCGGATGTCGAGGATCGGCTCTGCCTCGCCGGCGACGAGATCCCAGACGCCGATGCCGGCCAGGACTTGGCTCGAGCCATAGGCGATCGCCGAAGTGCGGCCGTCGAACGGCTCCTCGAGCATGACCGACGGCCGTTCCCGATCGACCACGATGATGCGAAGACCGGCCGACGCGGCGGCAATCGCGAACGGCAGGCCGCTCAAGCCGCCGCCCACGACCACGATATCGGCAGTGAGTTGCGTATCCATGGGATCGCACCTTGGCTCAAGGCCCCGGAGCTTGTCCAGGGCGAGACGCGATCGGTGTGCCGCGCGAACATCCCACAATCTGCCTATTTTTTGAGCAGAGATCGGCCGCCTGCTTGCGCAGCCATGGCGCATGGCGCGATGGGGGTCCGCCGGCACGGACGGCGGCATGGATCTTGAAGCGAGTTCCCGCAACGCCACACGCATCGCCGGTCCGGCCAGGCCTCGCCGACCGCGCGGAAGGGAGCTTTAGCGCCATGAAATTCATCATCGCCGTGATCAAGCCGTTCAAGCTCGACGAGGTGCGCGAGGCGTTGATGAGCCTGGGCATCCAGGGTCTGACGGTCAGCGAAGTGAAGGGCTTCGGCCGGCAGAAAGGCCAGACCGAGATCTATCGCGGCGCCGAATATTCCGTGAGCTTCCTGCCCAAGCTCAAGATCGAACTGGCCGTGCCCGACGACCTGGCCGAGCGCGCGGTCGAGACGATTCAACGCACCGCCAATACCGGCCGCATCGGCGACGGCAAGATCTTCGTGCTCGACATCGCCCATGCCGTGCGCATCCGCACCGGCGAAAGCGGCGCCAGCGCGCTGTGACGAGGGTGCCGGAAGGCACTTTTGGCGGTTGGCACGAATCTTGTTGATAGCGGTCCCGAGATCGGCCGACGGCCCACCTCGGACGGGGTCGTCGGAACAATGGAAAAGCGGGATAGAGGAGCACGCAGCATGAGTCGATTTGGCGGAATCGGTAGCCGGGCCGGACTTTCCGGACTGGCACTTTCCGGGCTGGCGGTACTGGCGGCGCTTACCGCCCTTTCGGGCCAGGCGCTGGCGGAAGACGCGGCGCCGAAGCTCGATTCGGGCGACACGGCGTGGATGCTGACGTCGACGGCGCTGGTGCTGATGATGACGGTGCCAGGCCTGGCGCTGTTCTACGGCGGCATGGTGCGCAAGATGAACGTGCTGGCGACCGTGATGCAGAGCTTCGCCATCACCTGCCTGGTGACGGTCTTGTGGATGATCG
>NZ_BMJQ01000031.1 GCF_014643535.1 Aliidongia dinghuensis
CGCTCAACCGGCACCTGTGGCTGCTCGACACGATCGTGACCGCCGCCCCGCTCTTGGGCTTGCTCGGCACCATCCTCGGCATCATCGACACGTTCACGGCGCTTGCCCAGTCCGGCATCTCCGACCCGTCGGGCGTCAGCGCCGGCATCGGCACGGCGCTGTTCGCAACCGCGCTCGGCATCTCGGTCGCGGTCTACGGCCTCGTCTTCCACAATGCCTTCCACGAGCGCGTGCATCGCATCGGCGACGACATCAAGATCCTGCTGATCCGCGCCGGCACGCACGAGGCCTCGACCGCCCTCGCCGCGGCCTGAGCGCGAACGCCGGCTTCGGGGGAAGGAGCGGCATGACGAAGCGCGCAAAAGCCTACAGCCTTGCCGGTGTCCTGCTGCCGGCGGGGCTCGTCGAGGCGCCGCAAACATTACCAAAAGCCAATCTTCCGGCCTTAGAATGGCAAGGAAATCGCTGCTAGTCTCCGCCTTGATGCCGGTCGCAGCTCTCCCGTGCGCGACCGGCTTGGCGGTGGAGGAACGGGTGAAGATCCTGTTGATCGAAGACGATCGGGAGACGGCCGACTACGTGACCCAGGGCCTGAGCGAGGAAGGCCACAATGTCACGATCGCCGCGGATGGCCGCGACGGCCTGTTCCGCGCCGCCGGCGAGAGCTGGGACCTGCTGATCGTCGATCGCATGCTGCCCGGCCTCGACGGGCTGTCGCTGGTCAAGACGCTGCGCGGCGGCCAGGTGACGACGCCGATTCTGTTCCTGACGACGCTGGGCGGCATCGACGACCGGGTGAGCGGCCTCAACGCCGGCGGGGACGACTATCTGATCAAGCCCTTCGCCTTCGCCGAGCTGGTGGCGCGGGTGGCGGCCCTCGGCCGCCGGCCGCCGGCGCCGGTCGCCCAGACGACGATCCGCGTCGGCGACCTCGAGATCGACCTGCTCTCCCGGATCGTGCGGCGCGGCGGCGAGGAGATCACGGTGCAGCCGCGCGAGTTCCGGCTGCTCGAATATCTGATGCGCCACGCCGGCCAGGTCGTGACGCGGACGATGCTGCTTGAGAATGTCTGGGATTTCCATTTCGACCCCAGGACCAACATCGTCGAGACCCATATCAGCCGGCTGCGCGGCAAGGTCGACAAGGGCTTCGATGCGGAACTGATCCATACGGTGCGCGGCGCCGGGTATTGCCTCCGTGCGCCCGCCTAGGCTCTTTCGCACCACCAGCTTCCGGCTGACCCTGATCTACGCGACGGTGTTCACAGCGTCGGTCGTCGTGCTGTTCGCCGTCATCTATTGGTCGACCGCCGGCTTCATGGCCCGCCAGATGGACGTGTCGGTCGATGCTGAGCTCACCGCCCTCCTGGACGGCCAGCCGGCCAAGGGGCTCGACCATCTCCGCCAGGAGGTCGACGAGCGGATCCGGCAGGCGCCGACCGGGTTCTTCTATCTGCTGCAGAACGCCAAGGGCGAAGTGCTGGCGACCAACCTGCCGCGCCGCGCCGTAGCGCTGCATCATGTCAACGCGCCGAGGCCCAAGCTGTTCGAGGACGGCACGGAGGCCCACGGGTTCCATGGCCGCGGCGTGGTTACGACCGACAACGCCTATCTCTTCGTCGCGAACGACAATTTCCAGCTCGAGGAGATGCAGGAACTCGTCGCCCGCGCCTTCGCCCTGGCTCTCGTCCTGACGCTGGTCCTGGCCTTGGGCGGCGGTGCGCTGATGAGTGCTGGCCTGTTGCGCCGGGTCGAAGCGGTGAGCCGGGCCAGCCGGGAGATCGTCGACGGCGATCTCGAACGCCGCATGCCGGTCGCCGGCACGGACGACGAGTTCGATCATCTCGCCGCGAGCCTCAACACGATGCTCGACCGGATCCAGGGGCTGATGGAAGGGCTGCGCCAGGTGTCGAACGACATCGCCCACGACCTGCGCACGCCGCTCACCCGGCTTCGCCACCGGCTCGAGCTCGCCCGGCGCCGGGAGGGGACGGTCGAGGGCCTGAACACCGCGCTCGACGGTGCCATCCAGCAGGTCGACGACATCCTCGACACGTTCGGAGCGCTCCTGCGCATCGCCCAGATCGAGGGCGGCGCGCGGCGCGGCACCTTCGCGAGCGTCGACCTGAGCGAGCTCGTACAGGGCCTGGCCGAAACCTACCAGCCGGTCGCCGAGGAGAAGGGGCAGCGGCTCGAGCACACGGTCACGGACGATCTCCGTGTCCGCGGCGATCGCGAGCTCATCGTCCAGATGCTGGCGAACCTGATCGAGAACGCGATCCGCCATGCGCCGGCGCGCGCAACGATCCAGGTGACAGCGCGGCGCACGAACGGTCGGCCGGAGATCGTGGTCGCGGACGACGGGCCGGGCATCCCGGCCGTGTTCCGCGACCGGGTGTTCCAGCGCTTCTTCCGCCTGGAGGAGAGCCGCACGACGCCCGGCAGCGGGCTCGGGCTCAGCCTCGTCGCGGCCGTGGCGGCACTCCATCAGATCGAGATCGAGCTCGGCGACAACCGGCCCGGCCTCGTCGTCACGCTGCGTTTTTGAGCGCGCGACCATGAGCCGGTCCCGATGAACATCCCCGCCTTCTTCATCCGGCGTCCGATCCCGACCGGCCTCCTGATGGTCGCGATCCTGGCCTTGGGCGTCGTCGGCTACAGCCTGCTGCCGATCGCGACGCTGCCGCAGGTCGATTTCCCGACCATCCAGGTGTCGGCCGCATTGCCGGGTGCCAGCGCCGAGACCATGGCCTCCTCGGTCGCGGCCCCGCTCGAGCGTGCGCTCGCCCAATTGCCCGGCGTCCTGCAGCTGACCTCGTCGAGCACGCTCGGGAAGACGTCGATCAACATCCAGTTCGCGCTCGACCGCCAGATCGACGGCGCCGCGCAGGACGTGCAGACGGCGATCAACAGTGCCGAAGGCGATCTGCCAAAGAACCTGCCGAGCCCGCCGACCTACCACAAATCGAACCCGGCGATCTTTCCCATTCTGTCGCTGATGCTGACCTCGCCGTCGCTGCCGATCGAGCGGGTCGACGCCTATGCCGACGACTACCTGATCCCGCAGCTGGCCCGTATCGAAGGCGTCGGGCTCGTCGACATGAACGGCGAGCAGAAGCCGGCGATCCGCATCCAGGTCCGGCCGGCAACGCTCTCGGGCCTCGGCCTCACGCTCGAGGACGTGCGCAGCGCCATCGCCCAGGCGACGGTGGACGGGCCCAAGGGATTGTTCGACGGCGACAGCCAGTCGACAGCCATCGCCGCGAACGACCAGCTGACCGACATCGCCGGGTTCCGCAACCTCGTCATCGCCCATCACGCCGGGCGCGCGGTGCAGCTCAAGGACGTGGCGGACGTCCTCCACGGGGCCGAGGACGTCCGGAACCGCGGCTGGTTCAATCGCGACCGGGCGATCATGGTCGATGTCCACCAGCAGCCCGGCTACAACGTCGCCGCCACGGTCGATCGGGTGAAGGCGGCGCTGCCGATCATCCTCAAGACGCTGCCGCCGTCGATCAAGGCGACCGTGTTCGGCGACCGCACCCAGACGATCCGCGCGACGGTCGCAGATGTCGAGCGGACGCTGATCCTCTCGGTGCTGCTGGTCGTGGCCGTGGTCTACGCCTTCCTGCGGGAATGGCGTGCCACGCTGATCCCGAGCCTCGCCATCCCGCTGGCGCTCGTCGGCACCTTCGGCGTCATGGAGCTCCTCGGCTACAGCCTCGACAATTTCTCGCTGATGGGCCTCGCCATCGCCGTGGGATTCGTCGTCGACGACGCGATCGTCGTGGTCGAGAACACGGCGCGGCATCTTGCGATGGGCAAGGGCGCGCGACAGGCGGCGATCGACGGCGCCGGCGAGGTCGCCTTCACCATCCTGTCGATCACCGTCTCGCTCGTCGCGGTCTTCATCCCGATCCTGTTCATGGGCGGCATCGTCGGGCGCATCTTCCGCGAGTTCGCGGTGACGGTCAGCGTTGCCGTGCTGATCTCGGGCGTCGTGTCGGTCACCCTGTCGCCGATGCTGTGCGCCCATCTGCTCCGGCGCAACGCTGCGGCACGCGACGAGTACGAGACGGCGCGCGGCTTCGCCCGGCTGACGCCGTTCTACGCGCGCAGCCTGCGCTGGGCGCTGCGCCACCCGGGAACGATGCTGCTCGTCACCATGGCGACGCTTGCCGTGACCGTGACGCTCTATGCCGTCACGGCCAAGGGCTTCATCCCGGAACAGGACACGAGCCAGCTTGCCGGCGTCACAGAGGCCGCACCGGACATCTCGAGCGCCGCCATGGCGGAAAAGCAGCAGGAGATCGCGCGCATCGTTCTCAAGGACCCGGACGTGGTCGAGCTGTTTTCGTCCCTGGGATCGAACGGGCTCAATACCGGCCGCATGACCATCAACCTGCGCCCGGTCGGTGAGCGGCGGGCCGATGCGCAAACGATCATCCAGCGCCTGCGCCGGGCGGTGGCCCCCGTTGCAGGGGCGGCGCTGTTCCTGCAGCAGCGCCAGGACATCCAGGTCGGCGCGCGGCCGAGCAAGACGCAATATCAATACACGATCGAGGACCCGAACGTCGGCGAGCTGTTCCATTGGGCGCCGATCCTGACCGACGCGCTCCGCACGCTGCCTGAGCTGACCGGCGTGACGAGCGATCTGCAGGCCCAGGGGCCGCAGACCAACCTCGCGATCGACCGCACGACGGCGGCGCGCCTCGGCGTCACGGTCCAGCAGATCGACGATGTGCTCTACGATGCGTTCGGCCAGCGCCAGGTCGCGACGATCTTCTCGCAGCTCGACCAGACGAAGGTCGTGCTCGAGCTGGAGCCGCGCTGGCAGCGCGACCAGGAGACGCTCGCGTCCCTCTATGTCCGTTCGAGCGAAACGGGCGGGCTGGTGCCGCTCAACACCTTCGTCTCGCTCGGCCAGAGCCTGGCGCCGCTCAGCATCAACCATCAGGACCAGACCCCGGCGGTCACGCTCTCCTTCAATCTCGCGCCGGGTGTCGCGCTCGGCGAGGCGGTGAGCGCGGTCGAGGCGGCCCGCCAGCGCATCCAACTGCCCGATACGATCATGGGCGGCTTCCAGGGCACGGCGCAGGCGTTCAAGGCGTCGCTCTCGAGCCAGCCCTACCTCATCCTGGCGGCGATCCTGGCGATCTATCTGGTGCTGGGCATGCTCTATCAGAGCCTGCTGCATCCGATCACCATTCTGTCGACCCTGCCGTCGGCGGGCTTGGGCGCGCTGCTGGCGCTCGGTGCCACCGGATTCGAACTTTCGGTGGTCGGCGTGATCGGCATCCTGCTGCTGATCGGCATCGTCAAGAAGAACGGCATCATGATGGTCGATTTCGCGCTCGAGGCGGAGCGTGGCCAGGGACTGCCCGCAGCCGTCGCGATCTACGACGCCGCCATCCTGCGCTTCCGGCCGATCATGATGACGACCATGGCGGCGCTGCTGGGCGCCGTGCCGCTGGCGCTCGGACGCGGGGCAGGCGCCGAGCTGCAGCGGCCGCTCGGCATCGCGATCGTCGGCGGCCTTGTCGTCTCGCAAGTGCTCACACTCTACACCACGCCGGTCGTCTATGTGGCGCTCGACCGGCTGGCGCAGGCGCTACACGCCCGCCGCGGCAAGGCCGTAGCGCCTCAAGGATCCACGCCTCAAGGATCGGCGTCCCGGTCCGCCGACTAGCAACCTCGTCGCTCCGCGAAGGTTACCAAAAGCCAATCTTCGGGCCATCGCACTGCAACATGGAGAGTGCCATGGTCCAACCCGTCTCCAGCAACGAAGGGTCGCCATGTCTCGGACTTTCCGGCGGGCGCGCCGGGCGGCTCAGTTCCTGTCGTCCTGCGCCCTGCTAGCCGCCTGCGAGAGCTATCAGTCGCTGCCGCTGCCGGCAGCACCGCATCTCGCTGGCGATCCGGCGAGCCTCCGGCACGATCTGCCGCCAGATTGGCCGGCGGGTGCGGCGGTGGCGCTCGACCCGACCCAGCCGCTCGACGCGGCCGGCTTCGCGATCCTGGCGCTCGAGAACAACCCGGACCTGATCGCTGCCCGCAACGACCGCGGCGTCGCCGAGGCTCAGGTGCTGCAGGCCGGCCTGCTGCCCAACCCGCAGCTCAGCGGAAACTACACGCCGCTGCTGACCGGCCCCGCACGTTTCGATGCCTGGACCGCCGGCTTCACCGAGGACATCAAGGCGCTCGTAACGCTCTCGGCGCAGCGCAAGGCGGCACGCCTGGACGCGCGCAAGGTCGACGCCGACCTGCTGTGGCAGGAATGGCAGGTGATCGGCAAGGCGCGCCTGCTGTTCGTCGATTCGGTCGAGCAGCAGAAACTCCACGAGGTGCTGATGGAGAATCGCGCCCTGTTCGCGGCCCGCGCCGAGCGCAGCCGGAAGGCGCTCGCCGCTGGCGACATCGACCTGGCGACGGCGGCACCGGACCTGACCGCGCTCGGCGATCTCGACAAGCAGATCCACGATCTGGACCGGCAGATGCTGACCCGTCAGCATGACATCGACGCGCTGCTCGGCCTTGTCCCCGATGTGGCGCTGAAATTCGTCGATCATGTCGACCTGCCGCCGATCGACCCGGCGGCGGCCGAACACGACCTCGCGAACCTGCCCCGCCATCGCCCCGACCTTATCGCGCTGCAGCTCGCCTATGGCGCCGAGGAGGAGAAGGTGCGCGGTGCGGTGCTGGCGCAGTTCCCGGCGTTGCTGCTCGGCGGCACCGGCGGCAGCGACACGAGCCACGTGGGCACATTCGGACCGCAGATCACGCTCGATCTGCCGATCTTCAACCATAACCAAGGCAATATCGCGATCGAGCGCGCGACGCGCCAGAAGCTGCACGACGAGTACAAGAGCCGGATCGATGCGGCCTCGGGCGAAGTGACCGCGATGCTGCGCGAGCAGGCGCTGCTCGCCCACCAGATCGCAACGGTGCGCGAGGATCTTTCACGGGCGACGGAGATCGCGGACCGCGGCGATCGCGCGTTCCGCGCCGGCAATATCGACGAACGCGGCTATGTCGATCTGCAGATCGTCCGGCTCGGCAAAGAGCAGGAACTCGTCGGTCTCGAACAGTCAGAGCTCGAACAACAGGTCGCCATTGCGACGCTGACCGGAGCCGGCACGCCGGCCATCGACCTGCCAACGTCGGAAATGGCGCCGCCGGAAGTGGCGGCGGCCACGGAGTGATCCCATGAAGATGCCTCTCCTGCTGCTGGCGGCCGCCCTTGCGGCGCCGCTGCCCAACGTGACCAAAGCGGCCCTCGCTGACGACGCGCCGGCGAGCGTGCTGGTCTCGACCGTGCCGGTCAAACAGGGCAGCGTCGCGGAAACGATCGTCGCCTACGGCGTCGTCGGGCCGGCGCCGGACGGCACGGCCAACATCAGCCTGCTGCGCGCCGGCCAGGTGCTGAAGCTGCGCGTCGCGCCGGGCGAGACGATCCGCAAGGGCGACCCGCTCGTCGATTTCGGCGCCGATCCGGCGACGATCGCGACCTATGACCAGGCGGTCTCGGCACTCGCCGCCGCCAAGGACGATCGCACGCGGACCGCTGAGCTGCTGGCCCAGCAGCTCGCAACGCGCGCCCAGCTCACCCAAGCCGACAAGGCGGTCGCCGATGCGCGGAGCGCGCTCGACGCGCTCGACCGTTCGGGCGGCGGCAAACCGGTCGAGACGATCGCGGCACCGTTCGACGGGGTCGTCCTGTCGATCGCGGTCGGGCCCGGCGATCGGATCCAGCCCTCCGCCCCGCTGATGCAGCTGGCCCGCGCCGACGCCTTCGTCGTCTCCGCCGGCATCGAGCCGGCGCAGCGAGCCATGGTTGCGGCGGGAGCAGCGGTCCACCTGGCCGCGCTCGACGGCAAGGCGCCGGCGCTCGAGGGCACGATCGCGTCCGTCGCGGGCATGATCGACCCGAAGACGCGCCTCGTCGATGCGCAGATCCACCTGTCTCCTGCGACGGTGCAGGCCGCCCTGCCGGGCGCCGGCTACCGGGCGACGATCGAGACCGGCCAGCTCAAGGGCTGGATCGCGCCGCGCGAGGCGGTGCTGCTCGACGGCGGCGCCCATGTCTTCCAGGTCGCGGGCGGCAAGGCCAAGACCGTGCCGGTCAGGATCGTGGGCGAAGTGGGCGACATGAGCGTGCTGGACGGGCCGCTCGAGCCCGGCGCTCCGCTGGTCGTCAGCGGCAATTACCAGCTGAGCGACGGCGCGGCCGTGCGCGAGCAAAGCGCCGTGGCGGAGCAAGGGACGGACCGGAAACTATGACGCTCACCGCCTGGATCGAGCACCATCGCCGCTCGATCATTTTCGTCGTCCTGGCGCTGGCGCTGGCCGGCGGCATCTCCGCCGTGTCGCTGCCGGTCGGGCTGTTCCCGCAGATCACCTTCCCGCGCGCCGTCGTCACGGTCGACGCCGGCGACCGGCCGGCCGACCAGATGGCGCTCGTCGTGACCCAGCCGGTCGAGCAGGCCGTGCGCCGGGTGCCGGGCGTGCGCCACATCCGCTCGACCTCGAGCCGCGGCTCGGCCGAGATCTCGCTCGATTTCGACTGGGGCGTCGACATGGTCGCGACGACCCTGCAGATCGATGCGGCCGTGGCCCAAGTCCTGCCGAGCCTGCCGCCCGGAACGTCCTACGACGTCCGGCGGATGGACCCGACGACCTTCCCGATCATCGCCTATGGCTTGACGTCCGACCGCGTTTCGCCGACGGCGCTGCGCGATCTCGCGCAATACCGTATCGTGCCGCTCCTGTCGGCCATCCCGGGCGTGGCGCGGGTCGACGTGCTGGGCGGCGCACAGCAGGAGGTCCAGGTGGCGGTCGACCCGCATCGGCTCGACCTCGACGGGCTGGCGCTCGGCGACGTGACCGCGGCGCTGGGTGCTGCGAACGTGCTCAATGCCGTCGGCCGCATCGAGGACCATCACAAGCTCTATCTGGTGGTGACCGACGAGACGCTGCACCAGCTCGACCAGATTCGCTCGGTCGTGCTCAAGTCGGGCCCGGCCGGCGTCATCCGGGTCGGCGACGTGGCGACGGTCACGGATGCGACCACGCCCGCCTGGACGAAGGTCGACGAGGACGGCAAGTCGGCCGTGCTGTTCCAGGTCTATCAGCAGCCGGACGGCAACAGCGTCCAGATCGCCAAGGACGTGCGCCAGAAGCTCGCCGGCTTCCGGATGCCGGCCGGCATCCAGCTCGCCAACTGGTACGACCAGAGCGTGCTGGTGACGCAATCGGCCGGCAGCGTGCGCGACGCGATCTTCATCGGCCTGGGCCTCGCCGCGGTCGTGCTGTTCGTGTTCCTGCGCAACTGGCGCACCACCCTCGTCGCAATGCTCGTGGTGCCAGCGACGCTCGCCTCGACCGTGCTCGTGCTGAGCCTGATCGGCCAGAGCTTCAACATCATGACGCTGGGCGGCATCGCGGCCGCGGTCGGCCTCGTCATCGACGACGTGATCGTGATGATCGAGCATATCGCGCGGCGCGCCGGCACCGGCGCGGGCGAGGCGGCGGTGCTGCCGGCCGGCCGGGAGTTCCTGCGCCCGCTTACCGGCTCCAGCCTCGCGACGCTCATCGTATTCTTCCCGTTGGGTTTCCTCACCGGCGTCACCGGCGCCTTCTTCAAGGCGTTGTCGGTGACGATGGCATCGGCGCTCGTCATCTCCTATCTGCTGACCGCCTTCGCCGTGCCGGTGCTGGCGCGCCACATCATCGACTTCACCCGCTGGCACGATCCGGCGCACGGGCGTGAGCCCTGGCTCGAACGCCAGCATCGCCGGCTGCTGCAGCGGATCTTCGCCGCCCCCTGGCTGATCGCCGCAGCCGTCGTGCCGCTGCTGGCCTTGGGCTGGGTCGCCTATGGCCATGTCGGCACCGGCTTCATGCCGGCGATGGACGAGGGCGGCTTCGTGCTTGACTATCGCACGCTGCCCGGCACTTCGTTGACCGAGACCGATCGCGAGCTGCACCAGGTGGAGGCGATCCTAAGGGCGACGCCCGAGGTCGACACGTTCTCGCGCCGGACCGGCCTCGGCCTCGGCGGCGGCCTCAACGAGGCGAACCAGGGCGATTTCTTCGTGCGGCTGAAGCCGCCGCCCCGGCGCGGCAGCGACGAGGTGATGGCCGACATCCGCCAGCGCGTCGAAGCCCAGGTGCCCGGCGTGCAGGTCGAGCTGGCGCAGCTCATGGAGGATCTGATCGGTGACCTGACGGCGGTGCCGCAGCCGATCGAGATTCAGCTGTTCGCAAGCGATCCCGCGACGCTGATCCCGGCGGCGAAGACGGTCGCCACCGCGATCGGCAAGGTCGACGGCGTCGTCGACATCAAGGACGGCGTGACGCTCGCGGGCGACGCGCTCACCATCCAGGTCGACCCGGTCAAGGCGGCACTCGAAGGGACCGATCCCGCCCAGGTCTCAAGCCAGCTCGACGCTTATCTCAACGGCACGGTCGCAACCAACCTGCCGACCGCCGTCAAGCAGGTCGGCGTGCGCGTCATCCTGCCGGCCGGCGAGCGCCGGCGCGACGGCGATCTCGCTCAATTGCCAATTCGCGCGCCGGACGGCCACCTGTTCCCGCTCGAGCGGGTGGCGACGATCGCGACCGATCCCGGCCAGCCGGAGATCACGCGCGACGATCTGCAGCGCATGGTGGCAGTGACGGCGCGCATCGAGAACCGCGACCTCGGCTCGACCATCCAGGACGTCCGCCAGGCGCTCGACCGGCCCGGCGCCCTGCCGGCGGGGGTGAGCTATACGCTGGGCGGGCTGTACGAGCAGCAGCAGATCGCCTTCGCCGGTCTCTTGAAAGTATTCGGCGCGGCGCTCGTGGCCGAGCTGATCCTGCTCTTGTTCATCTACGAGCGCGTGGTTCTGCCGGTCATCATCATCGGCACTTCGCTGCTGTCGACCACGGCCGTGTTCACAGCGCTCTGGCTCACCGGCATCGAGCTCAACATCACAGCGATGATGGGCATGACCATGATCATCGGCATCGCGACCGAGATGGCGATCTTCTACGTCTCGGAATATCGCGAGCTGACGCAGGAGATGCCGCCGCGCCAAGCGCTGCTCGAGGCGAGCCGCAATCGCCTCCGGCCGATCGCCATGACGACGCTCGCGGCGATCCTGACGCTGATGCCGCTGGCGCTCGGGCTCGGCGAGGGCTCGGCCATGCAGCAACCGCTGGCGGTCGCCATCATCGCCGGCCTGATCCTGCAGTTCCCGATGGTGCTGCTGGTCATGCCGGTGCTGATCTCGCTTACGAACCGGACCGGCCCGGCCTCAGGCGGGACGGTTGCGGCCAGCCCGGCCCCGGCAGAATGATCGCAGGCCCTTGTCGGCGTCGCCGATACGGCGATGTCTGCGGGGTCAGCCGCCCTGCTTCAGCGCGGCCAACTCGCGCCGCAGCGCACGAAGCTCCTCGAACCGTGCCGTCGCGTCGCGCAAGAACGCGGCGATGCCGAGAAGTGTCCCGGCATCGCCGTGAAGCGGCAGGATCGTGAACTCGATCGAGATCTGCCGCCCGTCCTTATGGAGCGCCGGCACCGCCAGGACGGCGCCGCTGCCATAGCGGCTTTGGGCGCCGCCCATGACCTTGTCGTAGCCTTCCCAATGCCGGCTGCGCAGGCGTTCGGGGATGATCAAATCGAGCGACGCGCCAATCGCCTCGCCTTCGGCAAAGCCGAAGATGCGCGTGGCGGCCGCATTCCAGTAGCGGATGACACCCGCTGCATCCGCATAAATCACCGCATCGGGGCCATCGGCGATGAGCCGTTCGAAAAACTGAGGCGCGCCTTCTATGCTCATCGGATCTGCTCCGTGCGGTGGTCACTTCGCCGCGGGCATTCCATCATGCTCCGGGGAACCATCTCCGCCCTCGACAAGAGCGGTGGGCGAACCAACGGCTTGCGGGTTCACGCCGGGCCGGCGGGCAAGTTCGGTGCCGAGGTCCACCGCCCCGCGCATACCCCGCTCGTTTCGGTCGCCGGCATTGCCTGCGTAGATCGTCACACCCATCACCAGCAGCGTCGCACTTTGAGCTGCCGTTTTCCACCTCGTGGCGGATGCGCTCCGCAGCGTTTCAGCGTTCGCGGGCAGCAAAGCTGCTGTCTGCCCATTGCTCAGCCGTTCCGGGCGCCCGGCAGAAGCGAGAGGAAAGCGTGGGCCGCTGGCCCCAGGTCGGCCGGCGTCTTGGCGACGGCGGCGATCTGGCGCGGCAGGGCGGGTGACAGGCGGCGAACGGTCAGCGCGCTCATGTCGTCGGGCAAGGCCAGTTCCGGCATGATCGTGAGGCCCAGCCCCTCGCGCACCATGGCGGCGAGCGTACCGTTGTCGCGCACCATGAAGGCAATCTCGGGCTGGCTGCCGGCGGCTTCCAGCAAGTCCTGGATCATGGTCTCGCAGCCGCCGCCCGACAGGATCATTTTCTCCCCATCCAGCAGGTCGAGGCTGATCTCGTTCCGGGACGAAAGCGGATGGCCCGCCGGCAGCAGCACCACGTACTCGTCCTCGGCCACAGTCCGGGCCACGAGGTCCGGATGGGGTGCGCTGGTCAGGCCCACATCGACCGCGCCCGCCAGCACCCAGCCGCAGACCTCCGGGTCGGTGCCTTCATGGAGCGTCACCGCCACTTTGGGATAGCGTGCCCGGAACGGCTTCAGCCAGCCCGGCAGCAGGCGGATGGTGGCACTCTGCACAGCGCCGATGCGAAGACGCGTGCCGGCCAGGTCCGCGTTGCCGACGCAGACCGCGCGCAGACGGTCGATGGCGGCCAAGGCCGCCTTGGCCTCGGCGAGCGCTGCCTCGCCGGCCTCGGTCAGGGTGACGCCGTCGCGCTGGCGATGGAACAGGCCGACGCCCAGCGCCTGCTCCAGGCCGGCGATGGCCTGGCTCACGGCCGATTGGGTCAGCGGCAAGCGACGGGTTGCCGCCGTGAAGCCGCCGCTTTCCGCCACTTCCTGGAAGCAGCGCAGTTGGGTCAGGGTGACATTAGGAATCACGATGGCGAAGATTATAACGATTAATTTGTCTTATCGCGAGGCCTGCCGCCATGCTCCGGGCAATTGGAACAGGAGCAGCACATGTCCCAGGCTGAAAATCCCGATCTCTTGACCGTCGGCCTGGCCCAGATCGCGCCCATCTGGCTCGACCGGGCCCGCACGCTGGAGAAGATCATCGCCTACACCGACCAGGCGGCGGCGCGCGGCTGCCAGCTGGTTGCCTTCGGTGAAACCGTGCTGCCGGGCTATCCCTATTGGGTCGAGCGGACCGACGGGGCTCGCTTCAATTCGCCAGTCCAGAAGGACATCCATGCCCATTACCTGGACCAGGCGGTGGATATCGAAGCGGGCCATCTGGCGCCGCTGCAGGCGCGGGCGCGGCAGCACGGGATCACGATGATGGTCGGCTGTGCCGAACGTGCGGCAGATCGCGGCGGGCACAGCGTCTATTGCTCGCTGGTCCGGATCGGCCCGGATGGCGCTGTCCAGAATGTCCATCGCAAGCTGATGCCGACCTATGAGGAGCGGCTGACCTGGGCACCCGGCGACGGGCATGGGCTGAAGACCCAGCCGATCAGGCGCTTCACCCTGGGCGGGCTCAATTGCTGGGAAAACTGGATGCCGCTGTCGCGCGCGGCCCTCTATGCCCAGGGCGAGGATCTCCATGTCGCCGTCTGGCCGGGCGGACTGCACAACACCCATGACACGACCCGCTTCATCGCCAAGGAGATGCGCGGCTATGTGCTGGCCGTCTCGGGCGTGATGCGGCCAGGCGACGTGCCTGCCGACGCGCCTCACCGCGACCTCATGGTCCGGGACGAAAGCCCCCTCTGGTCCAATGGCGGCTCGGCGATCGCGGCCCCGGACGGGTCCTGGGTGGTGGAACCGCTTGTGGGCGAGGAAGGGTTGCTGGTCGCCACCCTCGACCATCGCGAGGTCCGGCGCGAGCGGCAGAATTTCGACCCGGCCGGCCATTATGCGCGACCGGACGTGACGCGCCTCGTGGTCGACCGGCGCCGGCAGGCGCTCGCCAGCTTCGACGATTAGCGCGCTGTGCGATTACAGAATACTTGAGTGGCTGGGACTGCCCATCGGCCCGTGGCGACCACACGGTCTAGACGGCAAGTGGTCCCGGCTGGATCATGAGGCCGCGATCGGGCTTCCGTTCGACGGATCGGCCTCGGATGAAGGAGGGCGTCAGCGCTGTGCCGTTGCCCAATCCGGCGCCTCGTAATGGTCTGCGGTCGAGGCGTCGAGCAGCGGCTTGCCGAGGATGTGGTCGGCGGCCTTTTCGGCCAGCATGATCGTCGGCGCGTTCAGATTGCCGGTCGTGACCGACGGCATGATCGAGCTGTCGACCACACGCACCCCCGCGACGCCGATCACCCGCGTCTCGGCGTCGACCACGGCCATCGGGTCGTCCGCTCGGCCCATCTTGCAGGTGCAGGACGGATGATAGGCGCTTTCGACTTTCTGCCGGATGAAATCGTCGATCTGTTCGTCGCTCACGACGTCGGCGCCGGGCTGGATCTCCCGGCCGCGATAGGGGGCGAAGGCAGCCTGCGCGAAGATCTCGCGCGTCAGCCGCACGCAGGCGCGCATCTCGGTCCAGTCGTCCTCGTGGCTCATATAGTTGAACCGGATCGTCGGGTGTTCGTGCGGGTCGCGCGAGGCGAGCCGGACCCAGCCGCGGCTCTTCGAGCGCATCGGCCCGACATGGGCCTGGAAACCATGTTCCGACGCCAGCCCGCTGCCGTCGTAGCCGACAGCGAGCGGCAGGAAATGATACTGGATGTCGGGATAGCGGATGCCGGGGCGCGAGCGAATGAAGCCGCCGCTCTCGAAATGGTTGGTGGCACCGAGCCCCGTTCGCGTCAGCAGCCACCGAGCGCCGACGAGGCCGCGGCCGATGAGGCCCGACTGGCCGTAGAGCGTCACCGGCCGGGTGCAGGCGACCTGAAAATAGAATTCGAGATGGTCCTGCAAATTCTCGCCGACGCCCGGCCGGTCCTGCACCACCGGAATGCCGAGGGCGCGGAGCTCCGCGGCCGGTCCGATGCCCGACAGTTTCAGCAATTGCGGCGAATTGATCGGGCCGCCGGCCAAGATCACCTCGCGCCGAGCCCGCACCTCGTGCAGCGTTCCATCCCGCTCATAGCGCACGCCGATCGCGCGGCTGCCGTCGAAGATCAGGCCGGTCGCGAGCGCGTGGGTGACGAGGGTCAGGTTCGGCCGCTTCAACGCCGGCTTCAGATAGGCGTTGGCGGCCGACCAGCGCACGCCGTCCTTCACTGTCATATCCATGGCGCCGAAGCCTTCCTGGCGTGCGCCATTCATATCATCGGTCGCGCCATAGCCGGCCTCGATCGCGGCCTCGACGAAGACGCGGTAGAGCGGGTTCGCGAGCCGGCCGGTACGCGTCGCCAGCGGCCCGGCGTCGCCGCGCCAGGCATTGCCGCCCGTCCGCCGCGCCTCGGCCCGGCGGAAATAGGGCAGTACCTGGCGATAACCCCAGCCGGCAGCACCTTCCGCCTCCCAGCGCTCGTAATCGAGCGGGTTGCCGCGGACATAGACCAGGCCGTTGATCGACGAGGAGCCGCCGATGACCTTGCCGCGCGGACAGTTGAGACGGCGGCCGCCCAGATGCGGCTCCGGCTCGGTCTCGTACTGCCAATTGTAGCGCGCCATGTTCATGGGATAGGACAGCGCCGCCGGCATCTGAATATAGATCGAGCGGTCGGACCCGCCGTGTTCCAGCACCAGCACCGTGTGGCGGCCGTCCTCGGTCAGCCGGCTGGCCAGCACCGAGCCGGCCGAGCCCGCGCCGACGATAATATAGTCGGCGCTGTCGATATCGCGGGCTTTCGCGATCGACCTTGGCTCAATAAGGAGCATCGATCGGACCGAGATTGACGTAGACGCTCTTCATCTGGCTATAAGCCTCGATCGCCGCGCGCGAATTCTCGCGGCCTAGTCCCGATTGCTTGTAGCCGCCGAACGGCAGCTCGACCGGCGTCACATTGTAATGATTGATCCAGCAGGTGCCGGCTTCGAGCCGGGCGATGGTGCGATGCGCGCGCGCCAGGTCGCGGGTGAAGACGCCAGCGGCGAGGCCGAAGCGTGTGTCGTTGGCGCGGGCGACCACCTCGTCCTCATCCTCGAACCCCAGCACCGACATGACCGGGCCGAAGATCTCCTCGCGCACGATCGTCATCTGATCGGTGCAGCCGTCGAAGATCGTCGGTTCCATAAAGGCGCCGCGGCCGAGTGCGCCGTCCGTGATCCGGTGACCGCCGGCCAGCAGCCTGGCCCCCTCGGCCCGGCCGCGCTCGATATAGCCCAGCACCTTTTGCAGATGATCCTCGGAGATGAGCGAACCAACCTGGGTGCGCGGGTCGAGGGGGTCGCCGACCACCAGGCGCCGGGTGCGCTCGACCAGCTTGGCAAGGAAGGGCTCGCGCACCCGATGGTGCACGAAGACGCGCGTACCGTTCGAGCAGATCTCCCCAGCCGAATAGAAATTGCCGATGAGCGCGCCGGACACGGCATCATCGAGATCGGCATCGTCGAACACGATCAAGGGCGACTTGCCGCCGAGCTCGAGCGTGACGCGCTTCAGGCCGGACCCGGCATCGGCCAGCACATGCTTGCCGGTTGCAACCTCGCCGGTCAGCGACAGTTTCGCGATGTCAGGGTGGCGGGTCAGCAGTTGACCGGTCTCGGCAAAGCCCTGAACGACGCTGAAGAGGCCGTCCGGCACACCGGCCTCGACCATGATCTCGGCCAGCTTCACCGCACTGAGGGGTGTCAGTTCCGCCGGCTTGAAAATCATCGCGTTGCCGCAAGCGAGTGCCGGCGCCGCCTTCCAGCAGGCGATCTGTAGCGGGTAGTTCCAGGCGCCGATACCTGCGACCACGCCGAACGGTTCCCGTCGGGTATAGCCGAAGGCGCCGGGTCCGAGATCGACCTGTTCGCCGCTGAGGCCGGCGGCGGCACCGGCGAAATATTCGAAGCAGTCCGCACCGGACAGGATATCGACCGCCGCGGTCTCCTGGATCGGCTTGCCCGTGTCGAGCGTCTCCAGCCGCGCCAACGCGTCATTGCGCTGGCGCAGCAGGTCGGCGACACGGCGCAGCACCCGGCCCCGCTCGGCCCCACTCCGGCTAGCCCAGTGCCGCTGAGCCGCCTGCGCGCGGGTGACGGCGGCATCGATCTCGGCCGCACCGGCGATTTCGACCTCGGCCAGGGTCTCGCCGGTTGCCGGATTGATCGTGGCAAAACGCCCGGCGGGGCGCGGACGTGCCGGGCGTCCAGCCCCAGTTCCAGCCCCAGTTCCAGCCCCCGGGGAGGCCGGTTTGACAGCGGCGAGCTGGCCGTCGACAAAGGCCGAGACGATGGCCCGGGCACTGGCGCTTTCAGCCTGGGCACTGGCCGAAAGCGTCTTTTGCAGCCAGAGTCCGTCGATCAGGGCCGCGGTCGTGACCGCGATCGCATGGGCGTCCCCCGCCGACACGAGCTGCTTTAGCGCATGGCGCAGGTTCGACTGCATGCGGCCCTGGTAGACGGTCTGCACGCGCCGGAAGCGGGCGGAATACAGCACCTGGCCCCAGAAGGCGAGCCAGACGCTGGCCGTCGGCCGGTCGAACTCCTCCGATGCGAGACAGGCATCGATGATCGCCTGCAATCGGGCGCGTGGCGTCCGCGCAGCGGCGAGCTTCTGGGCCGCAAGGCGGCTCAGGCGCCCGGCCAGATGGCGCAGCGTCGCCTCCAGCAGGCCCTCCTTGTCGCCGAAATAGTGCGCGACCAGCCCGGGCGAGACGCCGGCACGGCGGGCAATATCGTGCAGCGTGCAGGCGGCGAAACCGACGTCGGCCAGCGACGCGATCGTGCCCTCGATCAATTGCAGCCGCCGCCCTTCCTCGCCCTCGACCCGTCTCGGACTCACGCCGCCCATCGTTCCATCCTCATCGACCGGCCCGGCATGCTCCGCCCCGGACCGTCCCATTTGACAATGTTAAATGATCGTTCAATCATATTTTTGTCGCCTAGGTTCGGCACACATCCTTGCGTTCGCGCATTTTTGCACGCCGCCGCGTCTTTAGCCAAACGCGACATTCTCTGTCATAAATTGTCCATTGAACGCTTGTACAACGGAGTTCACTGGGAGGCGGAAAGCTCGATTGAGTGACCGTTCAATGACAACCGGCTTGCCGCCGCGACGCTCCGGCAGGGTCGAAATCAGGAGGGGGACAGCATATGACGTCAATTCTCAAGAGCCGGCTGCTGGCGACCGTCGCCGGTGTCGTCGTGTTTGCCGGCGTTGCCCCGGCCTTTGTTGCCCCGGCCTGGGCGGAGCCCTCGGCCGAACTGATCGCCGCCGCCAAGAAGGAAGGCGCGCTGACCGTCATCGCCCTGCCGCACGACTGGTGCGGCTATGGCCCGATGATCGATGCATTCAAGGCGAAGTACGGCATCACGATCAACGAGCTCAACCCGGACGCGGGCTCGGGCGACGAGGTCCAGGCGATCAAGGCGAACAAGGGCAACACGGGCCCGCAGGCACCGGACGTGATCGACGTCGGCCTGTCCTTCGGTCCGACAGCCAAGGCCGAGGGCCTGATACAGCCGTACAAAGTCTCGACCTGGGCCTCTATCCCGGCCTCGGCCAAGGATGCCGACGGCTATTGGACCGGCGACTATTACGGTGTGCTCGCCTTCGAGGTGAATGCCGACATCGTCAAGAAGATCCCCCAGGATTGGAAGGACCTGCTGTCGTCAGACTATGCGAATTCCGTGGCGCTCGCCGGCGATCCGCGTTCGGCCAACCAGGCGATCCAGGGCGTCTATGCCGCCGGTCTCGCATCCGAGGCGCATGACCCGACCAAGGCCGCCGAGGCCGGCCTGAAGTTCTATTCCGAACTCAACAAGAAGGGCAATTTCGTGCCCGTCGTCGGCAAGGCCGCCCCGCTCGCCCAGGGCGCCACGCCGATCGTCGTGCGCTGGGACTATAACGCGTTCGCCGATCGCGACACGCTGAAGGGCAATCCGAAGGTCGAGGTCGTCGTGCCGCATTCGGGCGTCGTCGCCGGCGTCTATGTGCAGGCGATCAGCGCCTTTGCGCCGCATCCGAACGCCGCCAAGCTGTGGCTGGAATATCTCTATTCCGACGAGGGACAGACCGCCTGGCTGCGCGGCTATTGCCACCCGATCCGCTTCAAGGACCTGGTCGAGCACAAGGCGATCCCGGCCGACCTGCTCGCCAAGCTGCCGCCGGCCGCGGCCTATGACAAGGCCGTGTTCCCGACGATCGAGGACCAGGACGCGGCCAAGGCGGTGATCACGAAGAACTGGGACAGCGTCGTCGGCGCCAGCGTCAAGTAGCAGCACGAGGCATATCGTCTGAGCGGAAGTACTTGCCGGCGTCGCCGGCAAGTACTTACCCTTTCGTAGCGGCGGCCGGCGGGTCGCCATCTCGGGGCCATCGATGTCCGTAGTCGCCCAGGACGTAGTCGTGACGAGGGGGAGGCTGTCGCTCGGCAGCCTGCTCTCGCCCGCCATGCTCGGCATCCTGCCCTTCTTCGTGTTCGCCCTCCTGTTCCTGATCCTGCCGACCTGCATCCTGATGGTCGGCGCGTTCCAGGATCAGGCCGGCAACTTCACGCTCGACAATCTCGCCAAGCTGCTGGACCAGCCGCAGCTGCTGGCGTCCTACTGGATCAGCATCAAGGTCAGCCTGGCCTCGGCGATCGGCGGGGCACTGTTCGGCTTCCTCATCGCCTACGCGATCGTGCAGGGCGGGCTCCCGCCCTGGGTTCGGCCGTCGGTGCTGACCTTCTCCGGCGTCGCGTCCAATTTCGCCGGCGTGCCGCTCGCCTTTGCCTTCCTGGCCACCTTCGGCCGGGTCGGCCTGGTGACGGTGCTGCTGCGCGACTGGTTCGGCGTCAACATCTACTCGCACGATATCGGCTTCAATCTGCTGAGCTTCACAGGCCTGACGCTGACATATCTCTATTTCCAGATCCCGCTGATGGTGCTGATCATCGTGCCGGCGCTCGAAGGCCTGAAGCGCGAGTGGCGCGAGGCGTCGCAGATCCTCGGCGGCACGAATTTCCACTATTGGCGCTATGTGGCACTGCCGGTCCTGTGGCCAAGCATCCTGGGTGCCACCCTGCTGCTGTTCGCCAACTCTTTCGGCGCCGTCGCGACCGCCTATGCCCTGACCGGCTCCTCGCTCAATATCGTGACGATCCAGCTATACGCGCAGATCCGCGGCGACGTGCTGCACGATCCCAATCTCGGCTTCGCGCTCGCCTTCGGCATGATCCTCATCACCTGCCTGTCCAACGGCGCCTATATCTGGCTCCGCGGCCGCAGCGAAAGGTGGCTGCGATGAAGCGCTCGACGCTCCTCGGCTGGGTGATCCTCGCGTTCGGCGCCACCTATTTCATTCTGCCGCTGCTGGCGACCTTTGAATTCTCGCTGCGCATGCTGCGCGGGCAATACAGCTTCGAAGCCTATAGCGTCGTGTTCGGCGACGCTCAGTTCCGCGCGACCTTCCTCTATTCCGCCACACTGGCGCTCGTCACCATCGTGCTGGGTGCACTCCTGGTAGTGCCGACCGCCTATCTGGTCCGCCTGCGCCTGCCGCATCTGCGTGGACTGGTCGAATTCGTGACGTTGCTGCCGCTGGTCGTCCCGGCGATCGTCATCGTGTTCGGCTATCTGCGCCTCTATAATTCCTCGTCCTGGCTACCGCTCACCGGTTCTGACGCTGCAACCAACGCCCTGCTCGCCTTCGGCTATGTCACGCTGGCGCTGCCATACATGTACCGGACCGTCGATACCGGCATGCGCGCGATCGACGTCAAGACCCTGACCGAGGCAGCGGAATCGCTCGGCGCCGGCTGGCCGACGATCATGCTGAAGGTGATCCTGCCGAACGTGCGCTCGGCCGTACTCGCCGGCGCTTTCCTGACCTTCGCGATCGTCATCGGCGAATTCACCTTCGCCAGCCTGCTGAACCGCCCTGCGTTCGGCCCCTATCTCCAGCTCATGGGCGCCAACCGGGCCTACGAGCCGTCGGCGCTCGCCATCATCGCCTTCCTGGTTACCTGGGCCTGCATGGGGTTGATCCAGATCTTCGGCCGCAAGCGCGGCGCCATCACCGTTCCTTGAGGGGCGCTCCGCCATGACTTTCCTTGAGATCAACAATATCCAGAAGAGCTTCGGCGACAATGTCGTCGTGCATGACTTCGATTTTGCGGCCCAGCGCGGCGAGTTCGTGTCGCTCTTGGGCCCCTCCGGCTGCGGCAAGACCACGGTGCTGCGCATGGTCGCCGGCTTCGAGCGGCAGACGGCCGGTACCGTCAGCCTGGACGGCAAGGACATCTCGCAACTGCCGGCGAACCAGCGCAACGTCGGCATGGTGTTCCAGGCCTACGCGCTGTTTCCCAACATGACCGTCGCGCAGAATATCGCCTTCGGCCTCAAGATCGCCAAACGCCCGGCCGACGAGATCGCGGTGCGCGTCCGCGAGATGCTCGACCTGATCAAGCTGCCGGCGCTGGGCGACCGCTATCCGTTCCAGCTTTCGGGCGGCCAGCAGCAGCGGGTGGCGCTCGCACGTGCGCTCGCAGTCAGGCCCAAGATGCTGCTGCTCGACGAGCCCCTGTCGGCGCTCGATGCCAAGATCCGTGTGGCGCTGCGCGACGAGATCCGGTCGGTCCAGCGCGAACTCGGCATCACCACCCTGTTCGTCACCCACGACCAGGAGGAGGCGCTGTCGATCTCGGACCGTATCGTCGTGATGAGCGCGGGTCGGATCGAGCAGATCGGCACGCCTTTCGAGATCTACAACCGGCCGCGCACGCGTTTTGTCGCCTCCTTCGTCGGCGTGCTCAATCTGCTGGAGGGCCGGATCACCGATCCCGCGTCGGGCCGGATCGAGGTCGACGGCCGCGAGCTGGTCGTGGCTGGCGGCTTTCCCAAGGGCCAGACCGGCGATGCCGCGACACTGGCGCTCCGGCCCGAGGCGATCACGATCGGCTCCGGCGGCGAGGGTGCCAATCATCTCGACGGCCATGTCGAGGAAGTCGGTTTCCAGGGCTCGGTCGTGCGCATCCGCGTGCGCTGCAACGACCGGATGATCTCGCTCGACAGCTTCAACAGCCGCGCCGCCCCGCCTCCGGAGCGTGGCACGCCGGTCACCCTGTCCTTCTCGCACGACGTCCAGGTGCTGGAGCCAGCGTGATTCGGCCATTAGCGCTGCCGGACCTACGCGCCAGGGGTCCCATGACAGAGCCCCTGTTGCACCCAAGGCAGGAGTTCGTCGATCCGGCGGATCGGGTGTCCTTCAGCGATCTTGGCGAGCGTTTCGCGTAGATAAGCCTCGGAGTCGAGGTCGTTGCGCGCTTGCTTGCCGGGTAGTACAGGGATTGCGCCCCCTTCGGAAGCCGGCCCGGCCTTCTGAAAAGACTACAACGACAGGAGACGTCCCATGCGCCTCGACGCCATTCCCATCGGCGACAATCCCCCGGAAGATATCAACGTCGTCGTTGAGGTCGCGATTGGCGGCGAGCCCATAAAATACGAAATGAACAAGGCGGCGGGGACATTGTTCGTCGACCGGTTCCTGTACACGCCAATGCGTTACCCAGGGAACTATGGATTCGTTCCGCATACGCTGTCGCTGGATGGTGACCCGATCGACGTGCTGGTCGCCAACACACGGCCAATCGTGCCCGGTGCCGTCATCAACGTCAGCCCCGTCGGCGTCTTGAAGATGGAGGATGATGGCGGCGGCGACGAGAAGATCATCGCGGTTCCGTCTCCCACGCTGACGAAACGCTACCTGAAGATTTCGAACTACACCGATCTGCCGGAGATCACGCTCGAGCAAATCTGGCACTTCTTCGAGCATTACAAGGATCTCGAGGAAGGCAAATGGGTCAAGGTCGCCGGGTGGGGTGATGCGGCGGAGGCTCGACAATTGATCAGCGAGGCGATCGAAAGGGCGAAACGTTCTTGAAGTCCAGCGGGATTTTCGCCCGGACCTGCCATCGCGAATATCGATCGTTTTTCGTCTGACCCGATCGTGCCTGGAGATCCCGTCGAGATCGCAAGATGCTGGCCCGAAGGCATTGTCACACAGGGCATTGTCGCCCGCTGGGGCAAGGTAATGCCGGCTCAGACCGCCAAGGCGTGGGACGTTCACCCATCGCGCCGTGAACGAATCCAGGCGATGAACATCCAGGCGATGAACACGGCGGACCATGCGGCGGCGTTCGGAGCCACGTTACGCCCATGACCGCTTTCGAGGCTTCTTTGACCTCACACTTGCCTCGGCTGGCCGGTGACCTACATGGACAACCTGCTGCGCAGAAGCGCTTGAGTTGATACCAGCCCAAGGATCGACCGATGCCTTCGAGATGACGGGCACATCGCCGGGAGTGCCCGTTCACCTCGAAATCGCGCGCCGGAAAATCCGGTCTGGTGCTGCGGACCCTCGCCATTGAACTGAAGCGTGGGCACCGCTCGACGAGCCGGTTCTGCGACGAACGGCAGCGACAGCTGCCGACGTCCGGGCCGACGGCCTCCTTTCTGTCACGGGTGGGGTGATCGAATGCCCAAGGACCCTATCGCTTCCGCGACTCTGCTGAGCTCGTCGGCGGCACCGCCCGGGCGCGTCGGCGCGCGCGCCTTCGTCATCGCCTGGGTCATCGCGCTGCTGTTCTATGTGCTGGAATATGCCGCGCGCTCTTCGCCGGCGGTGATGATCCCGCAGCTCTCGACCGCCTTCGGCGAGACGGCGCTTGGCGTGAGCGCCATCCTGGGCACCTATTACTATACGTATTCGCTGGCCAGCCTGGTGGCCGGCGTGGCGCTCGACCGGGCTGGCGCCAAATATGCGGTCGCCCTCGGCTGTGCGGTGCTGGGCGCCGGCTGTCTGCTCTTCGCCGTGTCGAGCCCGGTCGCGGGCTATGCCGGCAGGCTGCTGCAAGGGGCCGGCTCGGCCTTCGCCTTTACCGGCGCGGTCTATCTGGCGTCACGCGGCTTCTCGCCGCGCTCGCTCGCCACGGCGATCGGCGTCACGCAGTGCCTCGGCATGCTGGGCGGCTCGGCCGGACAGTTCGTGGTCGGACCGTTGCTCGGTGGCGGCATCGCCTGGTCGGGCGTCTGGATCTTCTTCGGCATTGTCGGCGCGATCCTGGCGGCGGCGTTGTTCCTGATCACGCCGGGCAACCAGGCCGGCGCCCCGCCTGCGGGCAATCTGCTCAAGCCTTATGGGATCGTGCTAAGCAACCCGCAATCCTATCTCTGCGGCCTGATCGCCGGGCTGCTGTTCACGCCGACCACGATCGGCGACATGACCTGGGGCGTCGCCTTCTTCCAGAAGGATGCGGGCCTGGATTTCCGGCACGCGGTGACCGTCATCTCGATGGTGCCGCTCGGCTGGGTCGTGGGCTGCCCGTTGCTGGGCTGGCTCGCCGATCGGTTCGGGCTGCGCAAGCCGGCGCTGATCGGAGGCGCCGTGGTGATGCTGGTGATGGTGGCGCAGATCGCGCTGCTGCCGCAGCTCCTGCCGCCGCTGATCGGCATGTTCCTGTTCGGCGTCGCTTCGGGTGCGGCGATGATCCCTTACACGATCATCAAGGAAGCCAATCCCGACGAGGTGAAGGGCAGTGCCACCGGCGCCCAGAACTTCCTGGTGTTCGGCATCTCGGCCCTGCTCGGGCCGGTGTTCGGCGACCTGCTCGGCCGGACCTTGGAGACGGCACCGAACCATCTCGCGCATTTCCGCGCGGCCGGCATCTTCTGGATGGCGACCATTCTCGTCGCGATCGTCGCCAGCTTCTTCCTACGCGAAACCGGCCACCGGCAAGGCAAGCCCTGAAACCATTCTCTGCTGGGGATTCGACATGTCGAAAACTGCAGCCCAGTTCCTGGCTTAGGCGCTCGAAGCCGCCGGCGTGAAGCGAATCTACGGCGCAGTCGATCGTTGTTTTCCTCGAGCGGGCGGCGTTCCGTCCTCCCGCGGCAAGCGTCCTGCGCCCTCGCCTTCAACTCTGTGGGCTACCGGATCAACGCCCCAGCAGTCGTGCGCCGAGTTCCCGGCCATAGGCTGCGAGCGACTGGCCGATCGGGTGGCGCTCGGCGTGATAGGCCTGCAGCGCCTCCGTAACGGGCAAGGCACGCAGTGCCCGTTGCAGCGCGAGCGCATCACCGGCCGCCTTGGCGGCGCCGCGGCCGGTATGGGGCCGGACCGTAAAAGCCGCATCGCCCAGGAGCGCCACGCGTCCCCGCACCATCGCGGGCGTTTCATAATCGAAAATCGCCTGCACGAACGGCCGCGGTTCGGCCGCGACGACGGAGGCGAACGCGGGCGGCAGCAGTTTGCCCGCCTGCTCGACCAGGTCGCGGTGCGCGTCGTCGGAAACGGCACCCGGCGGCAACGAATAGGGATGGGCGGCACCCTCCGCATCCGTCAAAACGGCACGCCGTCCCGCCTCGCCGGGCGCTGGCCGGTACCAGACCCAATTGTAGCGTCGCGCGCCCGTGACGACCTCGCCGTTCGGCCCGTCGACCAGAAAGCCGATGATGTGGGATCCGGGCATCGGATAGTAGGCCAGATAGCCTAGTAGAGAACCCGAGACCGTGAGGTCGAGAAGCCGTTCCGGAAACAGCCCTCGCCATGCGACATAGCCCGCATAGAGGCTCGCCGATCCTGTGCCGTTTACGGCCGTCCTGACGGTCGAGCCGACGCCGTCGGCGCCGATCACGAGATCGGCCCAATCGTCCTCGAGCCCGTTGAACGCGAGATAGGCCCGATCCGCGTCCTCAGTCACGGCTCTGACCTCGGCGCCCAGCTGATAGGCGCCGTCGGGCAGTTGCTCCCGGAAGAATTGATAGAGGTGGTTCCACGAGATCTCCATCGACGGCTTGCCATTGCGCTCGACGATGTTGCCCGTTCGATCAAGCGTGATCCCTTCCCTGGCGGCGATGCCGACGTTCGCGACGTGCTCGCACCCCGTAGCGCGCAGCAGCGCGAACAGCTCCGGCCGGCCGAGCAGGCCCGCTCCGCGTCCGCCCAGCCCATGCATCGACCGCTCGTAGATCTTGACGTCATGCCCATCACGGCCGAGGAGCGCCGCGGCGAAGAGCCCGCCAAGCGAACCACCGACAATCCGGATCCGCAGCCGATCCATCCTCGGACTCCTCCCAATCCTCCAGCGAAGAAGACGCACGGCTAGGGCGTACACCGCGCGCCTGAGGTTCCCGACAGTAGCGAAGTACTTCCGGGAGCGATTGTCGGAAAGTCATCCGGTTTGAACGAGAGATGTCAATCGACCGAGATCCGCGCCGCAGCACAATCCAAGTCTGACGCTGCGTTTCATCACAAATCGCCAAAGCGGGTTTCCATTCATCAAGACTATGGCCCTGACCAGATTGCAGGTTGCCGGCAGGTATCCTCGGGCCTCGTCGGATCCCGATGCATTGGAGTTGCGAGAGACATGGCTGTTCGGCGCAAGCTGCTCTTCGGAACTGCCGCGGTCGTCGCCGGCGCCGGAGCACTCATCGCATTGGTACTGGTCTATCGGCCCGCGATCGCGCCCATCGCGCCGCCTGATCCGAAATCCTTTGCACTCGCCGAGGTCGAGAAAGGTGCCGCCCTCGCCGCGGTCGGCGATTGCGCGGTCTGCCACACGGCCGACGGCGGCCGGCCCTATGCCGGCGGCCGCGCGCTCGCAACGCCGTTCGGGACGCTCTACGCCACCAACGTCACGCCCGATGCCAAGACCGGGATCGGCTCCTGGTCCGAGGAGGCGTTCCGGCGCGCCATGCGCGAAGGCGTGGCACAGGACGGTTCGCACCTCTATCCGGCGCTGCCCTACGAGCATTTCACGCACGTGAGCGACGAGGACCTAGACGCGATCTATGCCTTTCTGATGACGCGTCCGCCGGTCGAGGCGGCGGCACCGCCGAACAAGCTCATCCCGCCGCTGGGCTTCCGTCCGCTGCTCGCCGGCTGGAAGCTTCTGTTCCTGCACGAGGCGCCCTTTAGGCCGGCAGAGGGCCAGAACGCCGAATGGAACCGCGGCGCCTATCTGGTCGAGGGGCTCGGCCACTGCGGCGGCTGTCACACGCCGCGCAACCTGGCCGGCGGCGAGGAGACCGGCCATGCCTTCGCCGGCGGCGTCGCCGAAGGCTGGGTGGCACCGGCGCTCGACGGTTCGAACCCGGCGGTCAAGGCCTGGGCCGCCGACGCGCTCTATACCTATCTGCGCGCCGGCCTTGATCCGCAGCACAGCGCCGCGGCCGGGCCGATGGGGCCGGTGACCCACGACCTGTCCCAGGTGCCGGACGCCGATGTGCACGCCATCGCGACTTACATCGCCTCGCAGATGGGCAGACGCCCGGGCGCCGCACCGGTCGACCAGCCGGACCGGGCTTTGAAGGCTCATCCGGTGGGCGCCACGCTCTTTGCCGGCGCCTGCAGCTCCTGCCACGGCACCGGCGCACCGATGCTGCAGCAGGGCCGTCCCGACCTCTCGCTCGTGAGCGTGCTCCAGGAGGACGATCCTGCGGACACGATCCGCATCATCCTCCAGGGAATGAAGCCGCCGGTGGGCGACAAGGGCCCCACCATGCCGCCCTTCGCCGACAACCTGACAACCCATCAAGTCGCCGAGATCGCCGCCTATCTCCGCTCCCGGTTCAGCCTGCGCCCGGCCTGGCCCTTGCTGGAGCCGGCGGTTGCCGACGCGCGCAAGGAAGGAGGTGCCGAATGAGCATCATGCTCAATCTCAACGGCAGCGAGCGCCAGGTCGACGCCGATCCCTCGACCCCGCTGCTCTACGTGCTGCGCAACGACCTTGCCTTGAACGGCGCCAAGTACGGCTGCGGGCTCGGTCAGTGCGGCGCCTGCACGGTGCAGCTCGACGGCAAGGCCGTCTTCTCCTGCCTGACGCCGCTCGCCGCCGTCGCCGGCCGCCAAGTGCGCACCATCGAGGGGCTCGGCACGATCGAACGGCCGAGCCCGCTGCAGCAGGCATTCGAGATCGAGCAGGCGGCCCAGTGCGGCTACTGCATCGCCGGCATGATCATGCGCGCCCAGGCGTTGCTCGACCGCAACCCGACGCCGACCGATGCCGAGATCCGCCGGCACATGCAGACCAACCTGTGCCGCTGCGGCACCCACATGCGCATCCTGCGCGCGATCCGGCGCGCCTCCGACATGATCAGCGGCAAGCCGGCCGTGGCGGGAGCGAGCAAATGACCCGGCCCTCCCGTCGTGCTTTCATCTCCGGCGGCGCCCTCGTCGTCGCGTTCTCGCTCGCCCCGCGTGCCTTCGCCCAGATGGCCGGCGAGCTGGCCGGCGGCGGCGAGGGCAGTGCGGGCCCCAAGGTCATCGCCCCCAACCTGCCCGGCAGCCTCAGGTCCCATCCCTGGCTCGATGCCTGGATCCGGATCGATGCCCAAGGCCACGCGACCGTGTACACCGGCAAGGCCGAGCTCGGCCAAGGCATCAAGACCGCGCTGTTGCAGGTCGCGGCCGAGGAGCTTGACCTGCCGCCCGCCTCGGTCGAGCTCATCACGGTCGACACCCGGCGCACGCCCGACGAAGGGCTCACCGCCGGCAGCCATTCCATGCAGGACAGCGGCACGGCGATCCACAACGCCGCTGCCAATGTCCGCCTGCTGCTGACCCAGGCGGCGGCTAGGCAATGGTCCCTGGCGCCGGAGAGCCTGACCACGACGGGTGACGGCCATGTCCGGGCGCCGGACGGCCGGCTCGCGCCCTATGGCGCGCTTGCGAGCGCCCTCTCGCTCCATGTCGAGGCGATCCCGAACGCGCCGCATCGCGCGCCCGCCACGTTCCGCACCATGGGCAAGGATCTGCCGCGCGTCGACATCCCGGCCAAGGTCACGGGCGGGGCCGCCTATGTCCAGGACATGCGGCTCCCGGGCATGCTGCACGCCCGCGTGCTGCGCGGCCCCAGCTTCGGCACGCGGCTCAAAGCCATCGATGCTGCCGCCGTCGAAGCGCTGCCCGGCGTCGTGAAGCTGGTGCTGCAGGGCGGTTTCGCGGCCGTCGTCGCCGAAACGGAATGGCACGCGATCCAGGCCCTGCGGTTCGTGCAGCAAGGCGCCTTCGAGCGCACGGCGCCGCGGCTGCCGGCGGGCGATGCCGCGACCATCCTGAAGGCGCTGTCGCCGGAAGAGATCACCGTGCTCGACACGCACGACGTAACGGCAGCGGCCGTACGCACGCTCAAGGCCAAGTACAGCCGGCCCTGGATCAACCACGGCTCGATCGGCCCGTCCTGCGCCGTCGCCCTCTTCAAGGACGGCGAGCTCACGCTCTGGACCCACAGCCAGGGCACCTATGACGCCCAGCGGGTCGCGGCTGAGCTCCTCAGCTTGCCGGCGGACAAGGTCCACGCCATCCATACCGAGGGCTCGGGCTGCTATGGCCAGAACGGCGCCGACGATGTCGCGGCCGACGCCGCCTTCATCGCCCATGCGCTGCCTGGCCGGCCGATCCGCCTGCAATGGATGCGCGAGCAGGAGTTCGGCTGGGAACCGCTCGGCTGCGCCATGGCAACCGAGCTCGAGGCCTCGCTCGATGCCGACAACAAGATCGTCGAGTGGAGGCATCAGGTCTGGAGCAACCCGCACAACAACCGGCCGGTCGGTGCCGGCGGCGTGCTGGTCGGGACCGAAATCGTGCCGTCGTTCACGCCGCCGCCGGTCAAGCCGATCCCCATGCCGGAGGGCGACGGCGACCGGAACTCGAACCCGCTCTACGCGCTGCCCAACATGCACGTGCTCTATCATTTCCTCAAAGACATGCCGTTGCGCGTCTCGGCCTTGAGATCCTTAGGCGCGCATCTCAACGTCTTCTCGATCGAATGCATGCTGGACGAGCTCGCCAAGGCCGGCGGCATCGATCCGCTCGCCTTCCGGCTTGCCCACATGGCCGACGAACGCGCCCGCACGGTCATAGAGACCGCGACGGGCAAGTTCGGCTGGGCTGAACGGCCGAAAGGAAACGGCCGCGTCGGCTGCGGCATGGGTTTCGCCCGCTACAAGAACATCGGCGCCTATTGCGCGGTCGCCATGGAGATCGAGCTGGACCGGGAGACGGGAGAGATCGCGGTCCGGCGCGCCGTCGCCGCCGTCGACGCCGGCCAGCCGGTCAACCCGGACGGCATCCGCAACCAGATCGAAGGCGGCATCATCCAGTCGATCAGCTGGACGAGCCGCGAGGCCGTGACCTACGACGCCCAGCGCCGCACCAGCTTCGACTGGAGCGCCTATCCCATCCTGCGCTTCCTCGACATTCCGGATGCGGTCGAGGTCCATGTCGTCGACCGCCCCGGCCTGCCGTTCCTCGGCACGGCCGAGGCGGCGCAGGGCCCGACAGCCGCGGCCTTCGCCAATGCGCTGGCCGACGCCGCCGGCATCCGGCTGCGCGACATGCCCTTGAGCCCGGACAAGGTCAAAGCCGCGATCGGGGCGATCTGATTGACCCCGTCACGTCGCCATCGCCCCTTCCTGGCCGCCAGTCGCGGACCTGTGCCGGGCCGCGATCGCCGCCCGGAGCGTCGATAGACGGCCAATCCCAACGCGCTTGAACGTCAGCATCGTCTTGTGAAAGAAATTGCCGAGCAGCAGTGTTGGAATGGCTTAATGCGTCCCTCCCGACCACAGGACACCGACCAAGAGGGGCGTACTCAAGACCAAGGCCATAGGCCGATCATGCGGTTCGGCCGCTACACGGTCGATACGCGCTCCCGCCGCTTCGAGGTCGACGGCCAGGCGGTCGAGCTCGGCAGCCGCGCCTTCGACCTGCTGGTGGCGCTCATCGAGTCGCGCGGCACCATCGTCAGCAAGGAAGAAATCATTCGCCGGGTCTGGCCCGACGTGGTCGTCGACGAGGCCAACCTGCGGGTTCAGCTGGCCAAGGTGCGAAAGGCCTTGGACGATGACAGGCATCTCATCAGGACGGTGCCGTCGCGGGGCTACCTGTTCGCCGGCGACGTGCCGGTCGCAATAGACCCCATGCCCGATGGGGCCGCGATCGGACCGGCGCCGCCGGTTACGTCGGCAGAGATTGTGCCTGAGCCACTCGGCAACTTGCCGAAGCCGATGCACAGTCTGATCGGCCGATCGATCCAGCTGATGGATCTCAGGCATAGCATCGGTCAGCATCGCCTGGTGACCCTGGTCGGGCCCGGCGGGATCGGCAAGACCCGGCTCGCCATAGCGGCTGGCCGGGCGATGGCCCCGTCGTTCCCGGACGGCGTCTGGTTGATCGATCTGGCCCCGCTCGCCGATCCGCAAGCCGTGACGAGTGTCGCGGCAACGGTGCTCGGCATCAGGTTGTCGCAGATGGAGACTGCCGTCTCGGCCATCGCGTCGGCAATCGGCACGCGGCGGATGCTGCTGATCTTTGATAATTGCGAGCATCTGATCGGTGCCGCGGCGGAGCTGATCCGTCAGTCCCTGGCGCGGGCTCCCGGCCTGTCGGTCGTCGCGACCAGCCAGGAGCGTCTGGACATTCAGGGTGAACAGGTCTGCCGTCTCGGCCCGCTGGACGTGCCGTCGGATGCAAGGGGCGACGTGCTGGGCTTCGGCGCGGTCGCACTCTTCGTCGAGCGGGCATGCGCGGCCGATCGGTCCTTCGTGCTCGATCAGGTGAGCCGCGAGCGCGTGGTCGAGATCTGCCGGCGCCTCGACGGCATTCCGCTGGCTTTGGAGATGGCCGCGGCCCGCGTGCCGCTGCTCGGCCTCGGCGGTCTGCTGAAGGGCCTCGATGAGCGGTTGCGCATGCTGAAGGGCAGCAAGCACGGCATCCGAGACCGCCATCGCACGCTGCTCGACATGGTGGAGTGGAGTTACGGCCTGCTCGACCGCGCCGACCAGGAAGTATTCCGCCGGCTCGCGATCTTCGCCGGCCTCTTCTCGCTCGAAGCCGCGGCCGCCGTCGCCGGGTCCGATCGATCGGATCGCTGGGATATGGCGGACTCGCTTGGCCGGCTGCTCGACAAGTCGCTGATCGCCATCGAGCCTGGCGAGCCGCCGCACTATCGCCTGCTCGAGACCCTGCGGCTCTACGCCGCCGAGCGGCTGGCGGAGAGTGGGGAGCGCGAGGCCTGTGCCGAGCGCCATGCGCGATATTTCGCGGAAAGAAGCGGGCAAGTCCACGACGCCTGGCCGACGACACCGGAACCGGCTTGGCTCGCCATGGCCCAGCTCGATCTCGACAATATCCGCGTGGCGCTGGATTGGGCATTGGCGGACCCCAGCCGCGCGCCGACGGCCATTGCTCTCGCGGGGGCGGCCGGCCGCCACTGGAGCCGCCTGGGGCTCATCGCAGAGGGCAAGCGATACACGGATCGAGCCCTGCCGCTGATCAGCCCGGAGACGCCTCCCGTCATGGCGGCTCGCCTGCTTCAACACGCCGGCGGCCTCAGGGTCATCGTCGCAGAAGGGCCGGCCGCGCTGACATTCCTCAAGCAGGCGGAGGCACTTTACCGCCAGATCGATGACAGGATCGGGCTGGCCTCCGTTCTCGCCATCATCGGCGCCATCCTTTCCATCCGGAGCGAGTTCGCCGAAGCAAGGACGCTGCTCAACGAAGCAAAGGACCTGTTGGCCGACCAGCAGAGCACGAAGCAGCTCTTTTCGATCGAGAACGCCCTCGGCATCGTCGCGTCCACGATGGACGAACCGGCGGAAGCGCGAACTTCCTACGTGCGAGCCCTCCAGCTGGCCAGGGAAATGGGAAACGCAGCCGGAGAGGGCGAGATCCTGAACAATCTGGCCGATCTCGAATTCGGCTGCGGCAACATCGAGCGGGCGATCGATTGGGCGCAAAAGGCGGTCAGTCAGTTCCGGTCGTGCGAGTTGTTTCCCCGCCTGGGCTTGGCGCTCTACAACCTTGCAACCTACCTGATCGCCAAGGACGAGTTGTCGACGGCGAGGCCGCACGCCGAAGAGGCCTTGTCCTTGGCAGGGGACGCGGGCGGTCTTACGCTCCTGGCTTGCCTGCAGCAATGGGCGCTCATCGGTGCGCTCGAAGGTCGCCATGACGAGGCGGCGCGGCTCCTCGGTTTTGTCGAACTCACCTACGCGTCAACCGGTGAAGTGCGGGAAAAGCCCGAACAGCAGATCTATGACCGTCTGTCGGCTCTCCTCGCTACAGCGCTCTCGCCGGCAAGTCTCCAGAACCGCGCTGCCGAGGGGGCCAGTTGGAGCGAGGCGCAAGCGCTGCGCTTCACCATCGATCGTCTGGTGCCGTATCAATTCGCCGACGGGTCGGTCTCGAGCGAAGTTTAAGTGCCTCCGTAGCGGCCGACAGCTCAGCGACGAGCTCAGAACGCATTTTCCCGGCGCCACGCGCCCGGCGGAACGCCGATCAGATTCCTGAAGGCGCGCGTCAGATGGCTCTGGTCCGCGAAGCCGCACTCAGCCGCAATTTCCGCGATCGGCATCTCGCGATCCGCCAGCAACTGCTTTGCCCGTGCCACTCGCCAGTCGAGCAGCCACTTGTGCGGTGTCTTTCCGGTCGTCTTCCTGAACGCGCGAATGAAATAGCTCCGCGACAAGCCACACTCGGTGGCCACGGCGGCAATCGAGACCTCGTCCGTGGTGTGGCGCGTCAGAAACTCCTTGGCGCGTCTTTCATGCGAGCGTGACAAGCCACCATGCCACCGCGTCGCCGGGGCCTCGAGGCCCCCATAGGCTTGCGCGAGATGCGTGGCGAGTGCGAGAGCGACATGCTCGACAAACAACGCATTGGCCCCGGTCGGTTCGTTCAATGCGGGCAGCAGGGCCCGACCCAGCCCCGCCGCGATGGGGTCAAGGACGCCCAGCCTGCAGCCAAGGCCCTCGACTTTGCGCGTGCCATTCTCCTCAGCGATGGCGTCGATGGCCGACCGGGGCATATGGAAGAACAGGAAGTCGAACGGGCCGTCGAGACAGGTCTCGTACCGCTCGGATAGATCCCGGATGCTGAGCGAGTCCGCAGCGTGTATCCGTGTTTCGGTGAAGCGCCCGCCGCTGATCGGCTGCTGACGATCGCCGAGCAGAGAGACGGAAACAAGATACCCGTCCTCATGCGCCGGCGCAGAAACATGTCGGAGAACCGAGGCTTCGGAGCGCTTCCGGTAGAGCGTCAAGGTCGGCCGCTCAGCCGAGCCCATGCGAAGGAAACGAGATGCGTTCTCGCCGTAGTGGCTGGCGAGATATCTCGCAAGACAGCCATTCTCGACTGAGAATGATTGCGTTTGATTCATGGGGTCGAGATCCTATCCGCCTTCAACTTTGCCAAACACCAGAACCGCGGGATGTCAAACACCTTCTTTCAAATATATTTTGCTATTTCTCGGAAAATGGGAGCAGGTGAATCTCCAAATTCTCTTCGCCTTGCCGGAGATTCACTCCGATTCGACGAGAGAAATTTAGGCTGTTTGATTCGTACTGCCTCGTAAATCGATGAAAATCGATGAAAACGAGAGGATCGCGACGGAGCCTGGGGCCTCCCCGGTACGGGAGGCGCGATTAGTTAGGAGGATTGCCGCGTCGATCGACTCGGACGATGTCAAGATCACCATCTCCGGCCGTTTCACGTTCGATAAAGTTGCTGACGCGCGGGCTGCTCTGGAAAGGGACGGAGTTCAGGGAAAGTATCTGGTCACCGCTGGGGAAACCCAAGTGGCCCGCGGCTCACCACGCTCCATCCGAGCGAACGACGGCTTTCGGGGCGTGGCCAAGGATGATCTGAACGTCGCTAGCGCCGAGGGGTGGAACAGCTCCTCGGGTGTGAGCCTGCGTGGCGACAGGCCCTGGGGCATGGTGATAGCCTAGGAAGCGGTCGACCGCCTCGCGGTTGGGCGCACCGATTGACACGCTCTGGAAAATCGTGGTGCCGGAGCGGTCCCTCCGACCCTATGTCCGCGTAGCAAGTTGGTGGACGGCCTTTTCCTGCTGCGCTGATTCGCACCTTTAAGGTTTTGGCGGGGCCGCGCAGGAGGCCTACGGGCGCCGAAAATCCAACGTCGAACGACAGCCAATCTGTCCCTATTCATGGCGAAAACCGCCCCGAACTGTCGATTGGCTCGGGCTCCGCGAGCCCGAGCCACCGGCTACCCCGCCATAAAGATGTGTTCAATCAGGGCTACGAAGTGGCTGCGCATGCCAACCAGCCGCTGAATGTCGCCAAGGTAAGCACGATCGCTGGCGTAATCGCGTGCGTGTATTCCCGGTGGCGCAGAAGCGTTCCAATGGCTGCGATCATGATCACGGCTCCAAGGCCGGCGCCAAGCAATCTGGTTGGAGGGAAGAGCAACAGCGCTGCTGCGGCTAGCTCGAGAACGGACGTAATGTAGTGAAACCGGTCTGGATACTGCCATCGCGCATAATTCTGTCGGATGGGGTTCGGCGCGATCCAATTCACGATCCCACCGATGATGAAGAAGGCCGCGAGAAGCCACGCCAACGCCGTGCCGCCAGTGATACTATTGAACATTTAGTCGTCTCTCGTCGCTGGTTCTTGATAATCGAGATGGAGCAGACAGCAGGCATCACAACGCCAGCGGGGGTGGCGTCGCCCTCTGTCAGTGCCGGTCTAGCGCCTGGTCCACGAGGCCCGAGGACACTCGCTAAATCGATGCGGCGTGGTCGCCTGGGCAGCAGCAGGTCGGAACGGGCGACCAACAGTCGAAGCAGGCGATCCATCAACCCGGCGGCGTAGATCCGTGGGCCATCGGCCCTCTCGGACCGTTCCGCCGTCTCTCGTAGGGCATCGAGCTGCTGCTGTTCCGTCTGAGCCGGACTGACGGCGGCGATGGCGGCAATTGGTACGGCTTTCTTGATCCCAGCTCGGGCCGAGCCTGCCCGCGGCGCTGGTCCAAAGAACAAGCCTCCGAGCCCGATCGAAGGGGAACTATGGTGATGATTGCGGTGCGAAGTTGATCCACCGACGAGCGACTCTGCTCGGAGGCCATAAAGCCAAATCTCGGGATTCCGTCGGGCATGCGGACAGGAGCAACACTGGCGAGCGATCGCCTTCGAAGCTCATCATTGCTGGGAAACATCGGCGCACATTCTCCCGTCAGGAAAGCGCGCGATGGGCCGAAAGTTGCCAAGCCACCCGCGCCAATCCCGACTAAAGTCAGGTTGACGCTGTGGACTTCGCAGAACTCGCCTTGGAGCGAGCGCAGGAGACACCACCCTGCGACTCTGTTTTCAGCTCGAGGAACTTAGGCAGGTCGCGAACGAATCGCAAGACATCCCTGACGGAGGGCGATGAATCCGGTCGTCAATCGCAGCGGCGAAGCCACGCACGGCGCCCGATCGATGAAAGCGTAACCGTAGTGCTAGAACGGCGCCGATGCGTCATGCGCAAGGCATGCAGCCCGCAACGTATTGGCCATTAGCATCGCGATAGTCATCGGTCCAACGCCGCCGGGCACCGGCGTGATCGCTCTAGCCCTCGCTGCCGCCTCGCCGAAATCGAGATCGCCGACTAGTCGGGTCTTGCCGGGTTCGCCTCCCTCAAGCAGCACGCGATTGATGCCGACATCGATCACGGTCGCACCCTGCTTGATCCAATCACCCCTTATCATGCGCGGCCGGCCAACTGCCGCGACGATGATATCGGCCTGGCGGCACACGGCGTCGAGGTTACTCGTGCGGCTATGCGCGATCGTCACCGTGGCATTCGCGGCCAGAAGCAGATTGGCCATCGGCTTGCCGACGATATTCGAGCGGCCGACCACAACGGCGGATAGCCCGGACAGACCCTTCCCGTGAATGCGCTCGATCAGGATCATCGAGCCCGCCGGCGTGCAGGGAACGAAGGCCGTTCGCGTCTCGCCTGTACCGAGCTTGCCGACATTGATGAAATGAAAGCCGTCGACATCCTTCTCCGGCGCGATCGACTGAACGACTTTGCCGGCATCGATATGAGAAGGCAGAGGCAGTTGAACGAGGATGCCGTGAATCGCCGGATCTCGGTTCAGCGCCTCGATCAGCGCGAGGAGCCGGTCTTCGGCCACTTCCGGCGGCAATTGCTGCTTGAAGGAGAAGAAGCCGCATTCCTCGGCCTTTTTCCCCTTTGCGGACACGTAGACCTGGCTCGCGGGATCGCTGCCGACAATGATGACCGCGAGGCCGGGTTTGATGCCTGCGCCGGCAAGCTCGGCGGTACGGGCTTTCACCCGCTCTACTATGTTCTCCGCGGCATCCTTGCCGGAGATCGTGCGGTTATTGACGGCTTGGGTCATCCTGGCCTCACGCGAAGACAATCGTCTTGTGGCCGTTGAGCATGACCCGGCTTTCCAGATGCATCTTCACAGCCCGCGCCACGACACGGCTTTCGATGTCCCGGCCCGCTGCAATGAAATCCTCCGCGGTCATGGCGTGTGTGACCCGTTCAGTCTCCTGCTCGATGATCGGCCCTTCGTCGAGGTCGGGCGTGACGTAGTGAGAGGTCGCGCCGATCAGCTTCACACCGCGCTCAAAGGCCTGGGCAGCGCTATCGGCCTGGGCTACGTCCCTTGCAAAGGCGAAAGCGAAGCGGAAGTGCTGTCTTCAACTTACGAGATCGAGATTGCGGGCGAACGCTTCCCCGCGGAAGCTTCCTTAAAGCCGATGTACGATCCGAAGGCGGAGCGAACCAAGCTGTAGGGTCGAAGCGGGAAACTCCGACGCACGGCTTTGTCTGGGCGCTGCAGGGCGGGTGCGGCCACAGGCTGGGCTCACGCGTCCGGGTTGCCGCGTGCTTGCCGATTCGGGGCATCGATCCGACCTCGGCCACTCCGACCTCTTCTTCCAGGCGTCCGGAAGGAGGGGCTGGTTTCGCCGAGGCGGAAGCACCGGGCAGCAACTTGCGGGCCGTAACCAGGCGCTTTGGCATTTCTTTGGCCTCAGCTATGACTGGCGCGCCGGGCGCAAGGCACAGCCGGAAACCTCACCGAGCGCTCGTCTCGAGGGTCATCATCGGCACCAAGTCCGATCCGGATCGATCAGCCTTCCGTCTCCGCAATTGCCGCCCCAGTTTCTCCGCCATGTTGCGAGGCGGCAGGACGTGCTGGGACCTTCACGACTGCTTCGCCTTCCAGGACGATAGTGTCACCGACGCTGCATTTGCAAAGCAGTTTAGCGCGGCGCCCTTTCTCAATGACTTCGGTCACCTGAACGGTGGCGACTACCGTATCGCCGATCTTCACCGGAGCCTTAAAATAAAGCGTCTGCGACACATAGATCGCTCCAGGTCCGGGCAATCGCGTACCGATCACTGCTGATATCAGGCTTGCAGTGTAGAGACCGTGTGCAATCCGGCCCCCGAACGGCGTCTTCGCTGCGAAATGCTCCGACAGATGGACGGGATTCCGATCTCCACTGATCTCTGCAAACCCGACGACATCAGATGACTTGACGACTTTGCTGTACGTCTCCGTCATGCCGACGCGCATATCTTCGAAATAGAAGATCTGGAGTGGTAAAAGCGTCACAGCGGGCCTCGCGCAGTTGCATTTAAGTCGTGTACAGTCTCGTCGAATTCGCGGTTCGAAGGTTGAGAGCCGCCCTGGTTCGGTACGCCGGGCGAGCGGCCACTCGCAAAATCTGTGCTGCTCGCCCAGCTCAATGGCCCACCCATGAAACCACGTACCAAGGATGCGGTGGGGCAAATCTTCGGGACACAACATTCACTCGGAACCTCGGGGGTAGGCTTAGGACGAATCGACATTCAGCGCATCCAGATCATCGCGCTGGCGAGATGCAGGGCGGCGAGGAAATAGATAGCTCTGCGGTCATATCTGGTGGCGATGCGCCTGAAGTGCTTGAGCTTGTTGAAGA